>NZ_CP049239.1:900259-1200346 GCF_015679985.1 Campylobacter concisus
GTTACGATAGCTTTTGCTCTTACATTTTTAAATGGCTCAGCCTGCGCTCTTTTAAAAGCACTAAGATCTATTAGCTTTGCTTTGTAAAGCATCTTTATGACCCTGTTTTTTAGGGCGTTTATGTTTGAAACGCGGTCTAGTCTATTTTTGTTTGGATTTTTAGGGATCGTGCTTAAAAGTGCAGCCTGAGCGTAGCTAAGCTCGTTTAGTTCCTTGCCAAAGTAAAAAAAGCTAGCCGCCTTTGCTCCCTCGATATTGCCGCCGTATGGGGCTAAATTTAGATAAAAATTTAAAATTTCATCCTTGCTAAAATGAAGCTCGAGCTGAAATGCTCTAAAAATTTCTCTTATCTTATTTTTATAGCTCCTATCACTTGGCTCAAGCATCCTAGCTACTTGCATCGTTATAGTGCTAGCCCCTATGCGGTTATCGCTTCTTAGGTTGTGGAAAAATGCTCTAAAAATGGAGGCAAAATTTACTCCAAAATGGTAGTAAAAGTACCTATCTTCAAAGAGCACGACGCATTGTTTTAGTGAGCTTGGGAAGCTTTGTTCGTGAAATCTCCAAATTCCGTCGCTGCTAAGCTTCATATTTATAATGTTGCCATTTCTATCAAGTAAAATTTTGGCTTCGTCTTTTTTAAGTGCATCTAAATTTAGTGGATAAATTTGATCTAATATCAAAAAAATAGCAACCAATAGAGCCAAAAATAAGGCAAGGAATTTTAGAAATTTAAACTTTTTCATCCGCGTGATTATAGCTGTTAAAGTTTAAGTAGCTATAATTAGACCTTTTTAAAAAAGAGGAAACAATGCCCTTATCTAGGTTAAACAAAGAACAATACACCGCCGCAACTGCGCCATTTGGACACAATCTCATCATCGCTTCAGCTGGCACTGGCAAGACTAGCACGATTGTCGCTCGCATCGCTCATCTTTTAAATTTAGGCGTAAAGCCAGAGAAAATTTTGCTTCTTACATTTACCAACAAAGCAGCGAGCGAAATGATAGAGCGCTTAAATAGGTATTTTGACAAACAAATCACCTCTAAAATCACCGCAGGCACCTTCCACTCGGTCTCATTTTCGCTTTTAAAAAGCCTTGATAAAGGCGTCACGCTAAAGCAGCCAAGCGAGCTAAAGACGCTTTTAAAAAGTCTTGTTGAGAGGCGTAAATTTTACCATTTAAGCGACGTCAAACCTTACGGCGGAGCCTATCTATACGATCTTTACTCGCTCTTTCAAAACAGCGAACAAGGCACAACATTTGGCAAATGGATAAGTGAGAAGAGCGAAGAGCAGGGCGTTTATGCTGAAATTTATGAAGATGTTTTAGAGGAGTTTGAGGCTGAAAAGGCTAAATTTGCCTACGCTGACTTTAACGACCTTCTCATAAAAATGCGCGACGAGCTAAAAAAAGGGGCAAATTTAGCTTATGATGAAATTTTGATCGACGAGTATCAAGATACAAACACGCTTCAAGGCAGCCTAATAGACGCATTTAAGACAAAGAGCCTCTTTTGCGTGGGCGATTTTGACCAGAGTATCTACGCATTTAACGGCGCAAATATCGAGATAATAGGCTCATTTAAAGACCGCTTTCCAAACGCAAATATCTACGCTTTAAATGTAAATTACCGCTCAAGCTCGAGCATACTTGCCCTTGCAAATAAGGTCATAAATAACAACCCAAGGCTTTATGAAAAGCACCTCACAGTTAGTCGCGAGGGAAATTTCAAGCCCCCAAGGCTGCTTGTCTATAATGAGCTTTTTGATCAGTATCAAAACATCGCTGATATCATCTCGCTCTCGCCATTTAATAGAGAAAATATCGCCATAATTTTTAGAAATAACTCATCAGCTGATGGCATCGAGGTCGCACTAAAAGAGCGAGGTATTGGCTCAAAGCGAAAGGGCGGGGTGAGCTTCTTTGAGAGCCGTGAGATCAAGGCGCTCATCGACATCATGGGAATTTATGTCAATCCAAAAGATATAATGGCATTTATCCACATCTGCGAATACGCAAAAGGCGTTGGAAGCGCAGTTAGCAAAGAAATTTTTGACGCGCTGCTTAAGCTTGGGCATGGAAATTTGATAAAAGGGATAGTTGAGCCAGATGAGAGCGTAAATATCTCATCAAACAAAAGGCGAAACTACCAGCTTGGCCTTTTTGACGATCTTGACGAATTTGCCGAAGTTTCAAGGTTTTCTAAGCTTGGCTTTAGTGATAAATTCCTAGGCCATCCAGTGCTAAAACTACAAAAGCTAAGCGAGAGTGGGGCGCAGTTTTTATATGAAATTTACAACTTTTTAAGAGGCATGAGAAATATCTCAAAGCCAGCCACGATGATAAACGAGATAAAAACTAGCAAAATTTACTCTCTCATCGTTGAAAATCTCAGCACAAAAAGGGCAACTCTAAAAAACGGTAACGTCGATCTGGCACTTAAAGAAGAGGTTAAAGAGCGCATAATGGCAAAGAGTGTGGTGCTAAGCGAGCTAGCTAAAAAATATCAAGATATCAGTAAATTTTACAACTTCTTAGCCCTTGGAAGCAACGAGATGAGCGAAGGGCAGGGCGTTAGCTTGCTTAGTGTGCATGCGAGTAAAGGGCTTGAATTTGATCAAGTTTTCATCGTCGATCTCGCGCAAAACCGCTTTCCAAATTTAAAGCTAATGAGTATGGGCGGTAGTCTAGAAGAAGAAAGACGGCTCTTTTACGTGGCAGTGACCAGAGCAAAAGACGAGCTATATCTTAGCTATGCAAAATACGACAAGATAAAGAAGGTGAATTATCAGCCAAGTAGGTTTTTGATAGAGGCTGGCATGGCAAAAGAGGAAGTTTAAAGAGAATTTTAATCTTATTAAGTAAAATTGACTAATTTTTTACAAAGAGAAGCAATGAAAAAATCTAAAATTTTAATAATTCTACTTATTTTAGGCATCGGTGGATATTTTATCTATGATAAATTTTTTAATATAAAAGATGAAAAGGTGGAGTTTATCACCAAAAAGGCAAAAAAGGGCTCATTTAGCAAAAAGGTCGATGCGACTGGAGAAATTTTCGCTACTGAGCTAGTTGATGTGGGTGCGCAGGTGAGCGGCCAGATAAAAAAGCTATACGTTAAGCTTGGAGATCAGGTAAAAAAGGGCGATATGATCGCAAGTATCGATAGCTCGACACAGCAAAATAGCATCGATAATAAAGAGGCACAGCTTGCTATCTACAAAGCTCAGCTAGAGAGTGCAAAAGTGGCTCTAAATATCGCTAAAACGCAGTTTGATAGAGAAAATGCACTCTTTTCTAAAAACGCCACTTCAAAACAAGAATTTGAAAGTGCAAAAAATACTTATAGCGCAAATAGTGCCAAGATAAAGGAGCTCGAGGCTCAGATCAAGCAGACAAATATCGAGCTAAGTACTGCTAAGATAAATTTAGGCTACACAAAGATTACCGCCCCAAGAGATGGCATAATAGTAAGCGTACAGGTCGAAGAGGGACAGACTGTAAATGCCAACCAAACTACACCAACTATCGTAAAGATCGCAGATCTTAGCTATGTCAAGATGAAGATGCAAATAGCCGAGGGCGACATCACAAAGATAAAAGTTGGTACGCCAGTTGAATACTCGATCCTCTCTGAGCCAACGAAAAAATTTCAAACAACGGTTAGCTCAATCGACCCTGGCTTAACGACATTAAGCGATGGTAGCTATGGCTCTAGCAGTAGTAGCAAATCCACAAGCTCAAGCACTTCAAGCAACTCAGCTGTTTATTATTATGCTCAAAGCATAGTTGAAAATAAAGATAAAATTTTAAGAATAGGCATGACCACGCAAAATGAGCTTTTAATAGCAAATGTAAAGGACGCTATCATCGTACCAAGCATCGGTATCAAAAGAGATGAAAACGGCACATTTGTCTATGTTCTAAAAGATGGCAAAGCGGTAAAAACAGCGGTCAAAACTGGCATAAAAGACAACCTAGATACGCAGATCATTAGCGGTGTGAACGAGGGCGACGAGATCATCACATCACAAGGCTCAGCAAGCGAGATCGCTAAGATGATCGAAAAAGAACAAAGGAGATTTTAGGTGATAAACCTAAAAAACATCACCAAAAGCTTTAAGCTAGGCGATAATGATATAGAGATCTTGCATGGTATAAATTTAGAGATAAAAAAGGGCGAGTTTATAGCTATCATCGGTCAGTCTGGCTCTGGCAAATCAACCCTGATGAACATCCTTGGCTGCTTAGATAGCCCAAGTGGCGGACGGTACTTGCTAGATGGCAAAGATATATCAAAATTTGATAGCGATGCACTTGCTAAGCTTAGAAGGGATAAATTTGGCTTTATCTTTCAAAGATATAACCTGCTTAGCACGATGAATGCCCTTGAAAACGTAGTACTGCCAAGCATCTACGCAGGGGCAAACAAGAGCGAGCGAGAGAAAAGAGCTTATGAGCTTCTTGACTCACTTGGACTTAGCGAAAAAGCGAAAAATTTACCAAATAAACTTTCAGGCGGACAGCAGCAAAGGGTCTCCATAGCAAGAGCGCTGATGAATGGTGGCGAGATCATTTTAGCAGACGAGCCTACAGGCGCACTTGATAGCAAAAGTGGTCTAAGGGTGATGGAAATTTTAGTTGATCTTTATAAAAAAGGTCACACCATCATCATCGTCACGCACGACCCAAAAATCGCAGAGTATGCGAGTAGGGTGATAGAGATAAAAGATGGCAACATCGTAAGTGACAATGTAAAAAATAGCGAAATTTACGAGGCCACAAAGCAAACACAACCGGAAAAGAGTAAATTTACCTACTATAAAGACCAGCTAATCGAGAGCTTTAAAATGTCAGTAAATGCGATGCTAACTCACAAGCTAAGATCACTTTTAACTATGCTTGGTATTATAATTGGCATCACCGCAGTCGTTAGTGTCGTAGCCCTTGGCAAAGGCTCGCAGGAGCAAATTTTAGCTGGCATCAGAAAGATCGGCACAAACACGATCGACATCATGCCGGGGAAAGGCTTTGGCGATATGCTTTCAGGCAGGGTAAAAACGCTCTCTATAAGTGACGCAAATATGCTCTCAAAACAGTCGTTTCTTGACTCAGTCACTCCAAATACAAGTACTTCAGGCGTACTAACGTATGAAAATATCTCCTTAACAGCGACATTAAAAGGTGGTGGAGTAGGGAGCTTTGATGTAAATGGACTAAAGCTGGAAAAAGGAAGAATTTACGATGAGGACGAGGTTTTAAACTCTGATTCAGTTACACTAATCGATCAAAACACTAAAAATAGCATCTTTAAAAGCGAAGATCCTATCGGCAAGATTATTCTTTTTAACAAAAAGCCACTGCGCATTATTGGCGTTTTGCAAAAGGATGATTTTAAGATGGGCGACTCAAGCACGCTTAAAATTTACGCCCCTTACACGACTGTGCTAAACAAGGTCACTGGAGATAAATTTATAAGCTCGGTCACAGCCAAAGTAAATGAGGGCGTCAATGCACAAATCGCCGAAAAAACACTAACCGAGCTTTTAGAGATAAAGCACGGCAAAAAAGACTTTTTTACAAGAAACTCAGACAGCATCAAGCAAACGATCGAAGAGACCGTCTCAACCATGAGCCTTCTCATCTCAAGCATCGCCGTCATCTCGCTCGTGGTTGGTGGCATAGGAGTGATGAACATCATGCTAGTCTCAGTCACTGAGCGCACCAAAGAGATAGGCATAAAAATGGCGATCGGAGCCAGGCAGAACAACATCATGCAGCAGTTTTTGATAGAGGCGGTACTACTTTGCCTTATCGGCGGAGCCATCGGCATCGTCTTGTCCTACGCGATCGGCTACATTTTCAACAACTTTTTAGATGGTTTTAGCATGATCTTTTCAAATGGCTCGGTCGTGCTTGCGCTTGTTACATCGATGTCCATTGGCATCATCTTTGGCTACATGCCCGCCAAAAATGCCTCAAAACTAAATCCAATAGATGCGCTTTCAAGGGAGTAATATGAAATTTCTAAGCTTAGCTTTAGTACTTGTTTTAAGTGGCTGCGCTGTTAAAAATATAGATGAAAACTACAAGCAAATTTTACTTGAAGATAACGCCAGTAAAGAGCTTGGTGTGGATACTTCTTGGTGGAAAGAGTATCATCAAAGCTACCTTGATGAGCTTGTAGAGCTTGCGCTTAAAAACAACACCGACCTTGCAAAAGCTGCGATAAATGTAAATAAAGCGCTCGCTCAAGCTGGCGTTTTAGAAGCAAATTTGATTCCAAGCTTTAGCGCTGGCATCGAGGCGGAAAGTAGCAAAAATATAAAAGAGGGCGGCGCTTCTAGTAGAAGTTTTGGTTCAAGCATAGGGCTTAGCTATGAGCTTGATCTTTGGCAAAAGCTAGCAAATAGCAAAGACGCAGCGATGTTTGAGGCAAGAGCGACTAAATTTGATCTGGAAGCTAGCAAACTAAGCGTGATAAACTCCGTAACAGACGCCTATTTTCAGATTTTATATCTAAATGAGAGCATTAAAACTTATGAGCAAATTTTAGAAATTTATAATGAACTAAATAAGATAGTTGGGCTTAAATTTGAGCTTGGCAAAGAGGAGGCGCTAAGCTCAAAACAGATAAACTCACAGCTTTTAAGCGCTCAAAATAAGATAGAAAGCGCCAAAAAAGAGCTTGTGAGTGCTAAAAAAACGCTTAGGATTTTGCTAAATGAGAGGCCAGAATTTGAGCTTAAATTTGAAGACCTTATACTAAGTCCCGTTAAAAGAGTGGGCGTTGATCTAGATGTGCCAACAAGCACCATAGTAAACCGCCCTGATCTAAGAGCAGCCATTTACCGCATAGAAGAGGGCATCTTAAACTACAAAGTGAGCCAAAAGGAGTTCTATCCAAGCATCACGCTAGGAGCCAGCCTTAAAAGCAGCACCGACAAAAAAGAGGAAGCCTTTAGCCTTAAATTTCTAAATGGCAACATAGCTCTGAATTTACCATTTTTAAACTATCACAAGCTAAAGTCAAATTTAAAGGTTAGCGAGGTAAATTTTGAGCTTGCAAAGCTAAACTACATAAGCACTCTAAATAGCGCATTAAACGAGATAGACGCATTTTATAAAGGCTACCTAAACGACGAAGCGCTGCTTATAAACTATCAAGAGCAGATAAAAAACTATGAGGAAATTTCAAAAATTTACGAGCTAAAATATTCCTACGGTAAGGTAGAACTAAAAGAATTTTTAGAGGCAAAAAATAGTGAGCTAGAAGCCAAAATAGGGCTATTAAAAGCAAAATACACGCTTTTACAAGACGAGCTAAATATCTACAAAGCTATGGCTGGCAAATTTAATAGGTAAATTTATAAGCTCGGCTTGGGACTATGAGGCAAATGCATGTAGCAGTGATGGCAAATTTAGCGCCAAATTTGAAGGCTGTGAGGTCGCTATGGGCGCTCCAACCCTTGGGCAAGCTACGACTTTTTATAAATAGCAAGCACTGTCTAAAATTAAAAAATGAGCCTTCAAACCACGAAAAAAGACTATCAAATTTGGATCAAAATTTAGTCAAAGATGACATCACCCACCAAATTTTACTTAGCGAAAGAGCGACTGCTTGCTTTTTGTTTTCAGAGGACTCTAAATTTCTAGCTTTTTCTGAATGGACGGCAGATAAAATGCAGATCGTAAAGGTAGTGCACCTAGCCGATGTGAGCATAAAAACTGATAATAGGCGCAAAAGAGTAGTGGAATTTCTCTCATTTGATGATGGCTTGCTTGAAATTTTAGACTCACCGATCTTTATGCCTAAAAACTACACACTGGATATCCGCACACTTTTTGACGATAAAATTTAATTCTTGAGCGAGCGCTTTATGTACATTTATTGCAGTTTTTGCAAGGTTAGTGCTCCGCGCTTAAAAGCAAGAACCATAAACTCCAAAGATAGCTCTTGCTCACTTTTTCAAAATAGGGTAGATCAAATTTTAAGTTATATATAAGATAAATACAAATTTCACATTTTTTGAAAAGTGTAAAATTTAACTAATTTTCTTACAAATATTTTTATGTCAAATTTAATGGATAAATTATAATCATACAAAAGATAAAATCCAAAATAAACCTATAAATCAACATTTAAATTCATATAAAAGAAAAAATAAAAAAATTAAAATAACAATTTGAAAATTATAGTTTTCAATACAAATATATAAAAAAGCTTGTATTTTACCTTTTAACATATTCATATAAGTAGTATTATGCTTTTAAAATTATCTTTTTAAAATGAAAGTCGTATTTGATTTTTTGAAAACTTACAACATTTAGAAGTAAGTTTTCAAAAATTAGAAGTTTTATAAGATTGTAGATTTTAAGCCAAAAGCTCTTTTGCGATCATACTTATGCGTTTTGCTTCAGCACTTGCTCCGATCTCATCTTTTGCCATTTTCATTACAGCACCTAAATTTTTGCCAGCTCTTTCAATAATCTTTTTTATTTTTTCTTTAAGCTCTTCATCACTTAGCTGTGCTGGCAAATATGCCTTAATAAGCTCAATCTCGCCCTGCTCTTTTTTAGCCAAATCCTCTCTAGCACCTTTTATATAAAGCTCAACCGAGTCAGCCCTCTTTTTGATCTCCTTTTGAAGCAGTGGGAGTACCACTTCATCAGTCATTTCGATCCTTTGATCGACTTCAACTTGTTTAAGTGCTGCATTTAGCGTTCTTAAAGTATCTCTTTTAAACTCATCTTTTGCCTTCATAGCCTCTTTTATATCAGCTAAAATTTGCTCTCTTATACTCATTTCCTCTCCTTTAAATTTTTAAAATATTAACTAAAAATTTGTGATAATTTCTTGAAATTTTCCTTGCATATAGGCCACCCCAACACCCTCTCTAAGCCCATCGTCAATAACTAAAAATTTTGCTTCTTGCCCACTTAAAAGCTCCTCTAAAAGCAAGGTTCCAGCGATGAGCGGATACTTTCTACTTCTTCCAACCGCTGTGTCAGCACTCTTATCGTCCATCTTTAAAAGCTCATCCATAAACCAAGCAAGATCGTCATTTTTAAGCTCATATCCGCTTACTTTTTTTGGATTATAGTTTTCGTAGTTAAGTCCTAGTCGTAGCGCTGCGATAGTAGTTGGTACGCCAGAAGTCAGCACGATAAATTTATTTTTTAAGCTATTTAAAAATTCTCTTGCATCTTTTGTATAAATTTTTGCGTTTTCTTGCATTAAATCAAGCGTTTTAAATTTCTCAAAAAATGTAATAATGCCAAATTTAAAGCTCATAAAATTTCCATCTTTGCCGATCTCTGAGCTTGCCCCACCGATGTCAATGACGCTAAAATTTTCATTTATTCCAAGCTTTTTAAAAGCATTTTGAACACCCAAAAATGTAAGTTTTGCTTCTGCTTTACCGCTGATGATATGAAAATTTATGCCAAATTTCTCTCTTATCTCGCTAAAAATTTCCTCACTATTTGACGCCACCCTAAAAGCCTCAGTTGCGACTGCTACGCATGTAAATTTATCAAAATCAAATTTACTTTTAGCCTCCGATATCGCTTCAAAGAGCCTATTTTTAGACTCATCTGCTATCTTGCCACTTTCATTTAGCCCTCTAGCAGCTCCAACTATCTTTTCATAAATTTGCTCATTACTAAAGCCATTTTGTTCTTTTTTGACAAGCGCTACGCGAAATGTGTTTGAGCCAAGATCGATCGCTATAACCAAAATTTATCCTTAAAAATTTTTGTAGATTCTAACATATGATAATTTAGTATCATTTAAAGTTGAAAAATTCTAAAAACTTTAATATTTTTCAAGATATAATCCCTATCAAAAACCTTATAAGGGGGCTTGATTGCTTCGAGATAACTTATTGGCATTTGTTATTTTTGCAATTTGTAGCGTTGGATTTTTCGTTTGGGGCTATCAATACATTCCGACAAATAACTACTTTTTATTCTTGATCGCTGGCATGTTTGGTCTTTTTATGGCCTTTAATATCGGTGGAAATGACGTTGCAAATAGCTTTGGCACAAGCGTTGGTGCTAAGACGCTAACACTTAAGCAAGCTCTCATCATCGCAGCTATTTTTGAGCTTAGCGGTGCGATATTTGCAGGATCAGAGGTTACAAATACGATTAGAAACGAGATCGTGAAATTTCCAAGCGATCTAAACCCAATGAAATTTGTCATCATTATGATCTCAGCCCTTCTTAGCTCTGGGCTTTGGCTATTTTACGCATCCAAAAAAGGTCTGCCGGTCTCAACCACCCACTCGATCGTTGGCGGCATCGTTGGTGCAGGACTTGCTATGGGTTTTATGATAAAAGATCCAGAGCCATTTAGCATGGTCTCATGGAGCGAGATCGGTAGAATCGCCGTAAGTTGGGTCATTTCGCCACTGCTTGGCGGCGTGATGTCTTACATTATATTTGGCTATGTAAAAAGTAAAATTATCGAGCCAACACATGAACTTAAAATGAATCTAAAAGCTCTAAAAGCTGAGCGAAAAGCATATAAAGAAAGCTTCATAAAAGCACTAAAAACAAAGCCAGCTGAGGAGCAAATAGCCACTCTTTCAAAGATCGCAGTTATCGATGAGGACGAGATCGAAACCACTGAATACAGCGAATATCGCTCAAAAATTCGCATCATGAAAGATAGCGAAAAAGAGATAGATACCTTTAAAGCGATGAAAAAGCACATCCCGATCATCGCTGGATTTGCCGCAATGGTCATCTCATCAATGATGCTTTTTAAAGGGCTTGAACACATAAATTTAGCCTTTAGCATCATCCAAACTATCTGGATCATCTTTGTTATCGGAGCACTAGCATATCTTGCAAGCCTTGCTATCATAAACGTCATGAGCAAAAACGATAGCGAAAAGAGTATTAATAGAATTTTCTCATGGTTTCAAATTTTTACCGCTTCATCTTTTGCATTTTCACACGGCGCAAACGACATCGCAAACGCAGTTGGACCATTTGCAGCCGTACTTGACGTGCTAAAAACTGGCTCTATAAACGAAAGCTCGCCCATACCAAGCATCGCAATGGTAACCTTTGGTATCTCGCTTGTCGTTGGACTTTGGTTTTTAGGCAAAGAGGTGATCACCACCATCGGCTCAAAACTAGCTGAAATTTTACCGACAACTGGCTTTAGTGCTGAGCTTGCCTCAAGTATCGTCATACTTCTAGCTACAAAGCTTGGCATACCAGTTAGCTCGACTCATATTCTAATAGGTGCAGTTTTAGGTATCGGTATCGTAAATAAAAATGCAAACTGGAAAATGGTAAGACCAATCATTCTTGCTTGGCTCATCACGCTTCCAGCAGCTGCTATCTCATCAGCTATATTTTATTTTGCCCTTGCTAAATTTTTAGGCGTTTAGTCATATTTTTAAATAGCTAAACCGCCCTATTTTTTAGATAATTTTTGTATAAAATTTATATGAAGGCTTGGCAAGTTGATTCAACCTGCCAAGTAAATTTGAAGTTATTTTTTCTTAATGATGATCTTCTCACCATCGCTATCGATGGTGATCTCATCGCCGCTTTCAAGCTCATCTTTTAAGATCATATCAGCGATCTTGTCTTCAACTAGCTCGTAAAGTGCTCTTCTAAGAGGTCTTGCGCCATAAACTATGTCAAAGCCAGCTTTTGCGATAAATTTCTTAGCCTCTTCGCTCAAAATTGCCTTGATACCGCGGTTGTGAAGAGTTTTTTCAAGCTCTTTAAACATGATCTCAACGATAGATATCAAACCTTGCTCGTTTAGAGGATTAAATATGATAGTATCATCAAGTCTATTTAAAAACTCAGGTTTAAAGTAGTTTTTAAGCTCGTTTTTAACAGCCACGTCACGGTCTTCGCCCTTTAGCTCCATTATGAAATTTGAAGCGATGTTTGAAGTTAAAATGATGATAGTGTTTTTAAAATCAACCGTTACGCCTTTGTTATCAGTCGCGCGTCCATCATCAAGTATGCCAAGAAGTATGTTAAATACATCCTTGTGAGCCTTTTCAACCTCGTCAAAAAGTATGACTGAGTATGGTCTTCTGCGAACTGCCTCTGTTAGCTGACCACCCTCATCGTAGCCTACATATCCTGGAGGCGCACCAAGAAGCCTGCTCACGCTATGTTTTTCCATATATTCGCTCATATCAAAGCGGATAAGCGCCTTCTCATCGTCAAACAAGAACTTAGCCAAAGCCTTAGCTGACTGAGTTTTACCAACGCCTGTTGGTCCAAGAAATAAAAATGAACCAATCGGCCTTTGACCCTCATTTAGCCCTGCTTTGTTTCTCTTAACAGCACGTGCAAGTGCGTGTAGTGCATCATCTTGACCAACAACGCTCTCTCTTAGATGCTCTTCGATGCGCAGATACTTCTCTTTTTCGCTTGTTAGCATCTTCTTAACTGAAATTCCAGTCCATTTGCTTAAAATTTCAGCCACAAGCTCTTCATCGACTTGATTTTTAAGAAGCACGCCCTCTTTTTTCATGCTCTCCCATTTTTCTTCAAGCTCGTGTTTGTGCTTTTTGGCGTCAGCTATCTTGCCGTATTCTATCTCGGCAGCCTTTTGAAGATCCCCATTTCTTTTTGCTATCTCAGCTTGTGATTTTAAGCTATCGATCTCTTTTGTTGCTTTTGAAATTCCGCCAAAAACGGCCTTTTCGTTTTCAAATTTAGTATCAAGCGCTAGCTTTTTCTCGTTCAGGTCAGCTATCTCTTTTTCGATCTCGCCAAGTCTTTCTTTATTTTTATCAGCATCCTCCATCTTTAGAGCTTCTTTTTCTACTTGAAGCGTTACGATCTCGCGTTTTATCTTTGAAAGCTCGTATGGTTCGCTTTCTATTTGCATCTTAAGCTCAGCTGCTGCCTCGTCTATAAGGTCGATCGCTTTATCTGGTAAGAAGCGGTTTGCAATGTAGCGGTCACTTAACCTTGCTGCGGCAACTAGCGCGCTATCTGTTATCGTGATGCCGTGGTGAACTTCAAGACGCTCTTTTATGCCACGTAAAATTTGAAGTGCCTCATTTACGCTTGGCTCTTTAACGTCTATTGGTTGAAAACGTCTTTGAAGTGCCGCATCTTTTTCAAAGTATTTTCTATACTCTTTTAATGTCGTCGCACCAACAGCGTGAAGCTCGCCACGTGCAAGAGCTGGTTTTAGGATATTTGCAGCATCCATTCCACCCTCGCTCGCACCAGCTCCAACTATGGTGTGAATTTCATCTATAAAAAGTATGATGTTGCCAGCTTTTTTGACCTCGTCGATGACAGCTTTTAATCTATCTTCAAACTCGCCTCTATACTTTGCACCAGCTACGACTGCACTCATATCAAGCGCGATGACACGCTTGTTTGCAAGGCTTGTTGGCACATCACGAGCGACTATCTTTTGAGCCAAGCCCTCAACGATGGCTGTTTTACCAACGCCTGGCTCACCTAATAATATAGGGTTGTTTTTGCTCTTTCTTATTAAAATTTGCATCATCCTAGTGATCTCTTCATCGCGGCCGATGACTGGATCAAGCTCTTTATTTAGCGCTTTTTGCGTGAGATCGATACCAAATTTCTCTAAGCTATCAAGAGTATCATCACCAGTTTGGCTATCTATCTTTTTACCGCCTCTTATGCTCTCAAGGTTCTTTTTGATCTCTAAGATGTCACAAAATTTGCTTAAAATTTGTTTGATCTCACTAAGCTCAAGAGATGAGATGATCCATGTATCAACAGCTATGTAGCTATCGCCCATGCTTACCATCAAAGCTTTTGCATTTTCAAGAGAATTTATAAGTTCTCTTGAAACTGAAACGTTATCTTTTGTAACGTTTGAGCTACTTGGAAGTGAAGAAATTTTACTTTTTACTTCAAGCTCGACAGCGTCTTTACTTACATTCATTTTATTAAACACTTGGTTTAAAATGGAATTGCTATCTGCAAGCAAAGCCCAAAAAATATGAAGTGGAACAACTTGCGGATTTTTAGAAAATATCGCTAAACTAATACCTTTTTCAAGAGTTTCTTGCATCTGAGCTGTTAAATTTTCTGTTATATCAGCCATTAAATCTCCTTGGGTTATTTTATATGGTTGCCATTATATAACTTTAGTCTTATATTGTCAAGTATTTTTATAATGCTTGTCACTCTTTTTATTTAATTGCTAAAATTTGCTGTTATAAATTTGTATCAAAAACTATCCAAAAGCAAAAATATAAGCTTAAATTTATACTTTTTTTAGCCAAAAGCTAATAGAATTGAACCAAAAATTATAGGAGAAATTTTGAATAAATTTAGTAGATTTTTTGCACTAAAAATCACAGGTGCCTTGTTTATATCAAGCGTAGCAGTAAATGCACTTTTTGCAAAGAGTGAAGACGAAGCAAATGCGAAGCTTGAAGCACTTTCAAAGCTTACAAAAACAATTTCAACCGTTGAAAAATACTATGTTGATGACATTAAATTTAAAGAGATCATCGATAAAGCCATTGCTGGTTTAATGCAAAATTTAGATGCTCACTCAAGCTTTTTAAATGAAAAAGCTTACAAAGATATGCAGGTGCAAACAAGTGGAGAATTTGGTGGCCTTGGCATAACAGTAGGCATTAAAGATAGCGCATTAACCGTTATCTCACCGATAGAAGATACCCCAGCTGATAAAGCAGGTATAAAATCGGGCGACATTATCTTAAGGATAGATGGGAACTCAACTATTGGTACAACGATAGATGAGGCAGTAAATAAAATGCGCGGCAAGCCAAAAACTCCAATAACTATCACAATTTTGCGAAAAGGTGAGCAAAAACCATTTGACGTAAAGATCATAAGAGATCTTATAAAAGTTGAGTCTGTCTATGCAAAAATGATAGAAAATGACAACATTCTTTATGTGCGTGTCACAAATTTTGACAAAAATGTTGTTACAAAGGTAAAAGAAGCGATCAAAGAATATCCAAAAGCAAGTGGCATCATACTTGATCTTAGGAATAACCCTGGCGGACTTTTAAATCAAGCTGTTGATCTAGTTGATCTTTTTGTAGATAACGGCGTCATCGTCTCTCAAAAAGGTCGCGACGCATCTGAAAATGTAGAGTATAAAGCAAGTGCTAGTAAAACTCTTTCAAAACTACCGCTTGTTGCACTAGTAAATGGCGGAAGTGCTAGTGCTAGCGAGATCGTAAGTGGCTCACTTCAAGATCATAAACGTGCTGTAATAATCGGCGAAAATACCTTTGGCAAAGGAAGCGTCCAAGTGATCCTACCAATAGACGACACCGAAGCACTAAGACTAACCATCGCAAGATACTACTTGCCAAGTGGTAGAACTATCCAAGCAGTTGGCGTAACACCTGATGTAGTCGTGCATCCTGGCAAAGTGCCGCAAAGTGACGATAGTGCATTTAGCATCAAAGAGAGCGAGCTAAAAGCACACCTAAAAAGCGAGCTAAATAAGATAAATCCTACAAGCGAGGGCAATAAAACTGAAGCAAAAGATGATAAAAAGATAATCACGCAAAAAAAAGTTGATGAAGATATTCAATTAAAAACAGCAATTGATACGATCAAAATTTTAAAAATAAAACAATAAATTAGAAGGAGATCTCCATGCAAAAAAGAGAGCTTATTTACGAGGGAAAAGGTAAAAAAATGTATGCCACAGACGATGCAAATCTGCTTGTGGCTGAATTTAAAGACGATCTAACAGCATTTGATGCTCAAAAAAGAGGCAACGAAGCTGGTAAAGGCGCATTAAATAATAAAATTTCAACACAGCTTTTTAAGCTTTTGGAGAGTAAAAGCATCGTGACTGACCTAGTTGAGACTATCAGCGACACTGAGCAAGTAGTCAAAAAATGCGAGATTATTCCTCTTGAAGTTGTTGTTAGAAACATTGCAACTGGTTCACTAAGTAAAAGACTTGGCATAAAAGAAGGCACGGTTTTACCTTTTACGCTTGTTGAGTTTTACTACAAAAACGATGATTTGCACGATCCATTAGTAACCGATGAGCACTGTATCATTATGGGATTAGTAAAGAGTGAAAAAGATCTTCAAACTCTAAGACACACAGCAAGAGAGATCAACTCTATATTATTTAAATTTTTTGCCGAAAGAGATCTAAAACTAGTTGATTTTAAAATAGAATTTGGTATCGACAAAGATGGCAATATCATTTTAGCTGATGAGATAAGCCCTGATAGTTGTAGATTCTGGGATGCTAAAACTAATGAAAAACTTGACAAAGATAGATTTAGACAAGATCTTGGTAGCGTAAAAGTTGCTTATGAAGAAGTTTTAAGAAGAATTTTATCATAAGGACAAAGATGAAAGCTGTTGTAAATATAGCATTAAGAAGTGGGGTCCTTGACCCTGCTGGCAAAGCAGTAGAGCACGCTTTAAATTCTCTCGGATTTAGTGGTGTATCAAATGTCAGGATAGGCAAACAAATTGTTTTAGATATCGATGAGAGTGATAAAGCTAAAGCGAATGAGCAGCTAAAAGTGATGTGCGAAGAGCTTTTAGCAAATACCGTCATCGAAGACTATGAGATCGTGCTATGAAAGTAGCGATAATACTTTTTCCTGGCACAAACTGCGAAGAAGACACAGCTCACGCATTTAAATTACTTGGATGCCAAACACAGATCATTTGGCACAAAGAAGATAAGATTGATGCTGATCTAGTCGTACTTCCAGGCGGTTTTAGCTATGGAGATTATCTAAGAACAGCTGCAATAGCCAAATTTAGCCCAGCGATGCAGGCTGTAAAAGAGCATGCAAAAAAAGGCGGCTATATCTTAGGAATTTGCAATGGTTTTCAGATGCTGCTTGAGCTTGGGCTCTTAAAGGGTGCAATGAGAAGAAATGAAAATTTAAATTTCGTTTCAAAATATCACCACCTAAAGGTAATCTCAAATAACAATAAATTCTTAGTAAATTTAGCCAAAAACGAAGTAGTTAATATCCCTATTGCTCATGGCGAGGGCAACTATTATACTGACGAAAACACTCTAAAAGGCCTTTACGACAACGATCAAGTACTACTAAAATACTGTGATGCTAAAGGCAACGAAATAAATCCAAACGGCTCAGTCGATAGCATAGCAGGAATTTGTGATGAGAGCAAAAAGATTTTTGGTCTTATGCCTCACCCAGAGCGCGCTTGTGAGAACATTTTAGGTACAGATGATGGTATAAAGATGCTAAAAGGCCTAGTTTGGTAAAACATTTTCTTTTTATCTCCCTACTCGTACTAAATTTATTTGCTGCAAATACCGATGAAGTCAGCGTTTTTGACATGATGGACGAAGCTAGGGAGGATAAATTTGTAAATAGCCCTACTTCAAATCCAAAAACTCAAAAACCGCCAAAAGAACAAGATTTTTCAAGAAAATTTGTATCACCACAGCCAGAGCGTATCACTCCAGAGCAGATGCGAAACATCGTGCCAACAAACGAGCCAGATATTAGCGTCCCAGACAATCAAGTATATGACAAGATCAAAGTAAAAGAGCTTCTTTTAAAAGCCACAAATGTACCAAAAAATGTTGTTATAGGAGAAATTTTTAGTATTGAGATAGTGGCTGATACACAAAATGACTTTGAGTTTGAGTTTGAGACACAGCTTGATGAAACAAATATCAAATGGCTAAATAAGAAAAATTTTCAATGGGTAAAAAGCGAAGACAACAAATATGTAGGTACTTTTTATCTTGAGGCAACAAGCATTGACGCAAAGACTTTAAAAGTTAGTTTAATCCTAAAAAGAAATGGCGAGAACTATCAAAACTCTAGCATAAATATCTTCTTGCCAAAGCTAAAAGAGCTTAGAAGCGATGAGAACTACAACCATATCGTGGCCGATAATCTTGAAGTTAAGAAATTTAAGACAACAAAATTTGATGATATAAATAATATTATGGTCGTTGAAATTTACGGCAACAACGTAGATCTAAGCGCCTTTAATATTGAAAATAAAACGATATTAAAGCAAGGCGTAGATACGATAAATGGCGACTTTAACTCACAAAGTGCATATTATTTTGCAGTATTTAAGCCAAATAAAAAATCGCTTGACTTTAATTATTACAACCTAAGAAAGGCCAAATTTGAAAGCTTTTCTTTACCAGTGAGTGTCGAAGATGACGATGTCAGCACACAAATCGGACTAAACCCAAAACAAAGTGAGTTTAGCACCTATAAAGATGTCACGATCTACTCTTGTGCGGTAATTTTTATATTATTAGCTATTTGGCGCAGAAGGCTTAGCTACTTTTTCGTAGCAGCCATTTTTATAGCACTTGGAATTTATACCTACAACCCTTTTGGTAAGGCTGTTCTAAAACCAGATATTAGCGTTTCGATATTGCCTACAAAAAACTCAACCATCTTTTACACATCTCGTAAAAATGAGAATGTAGAAATTTTAGACACCAAAGGTGACTACTCAAAAATTTTATTTACTGATGGTAAGATTGGCTGGGTAAAAAAGGATAATCTTGTCAAAAATTAGAGCTTTATTTTTTGCTATTGAGTTTGTTATCAGCGTTGTTCTAGTCGTCTTTTTTATGTGGCTATTTAATGACAAAAATAGAGCCATAAGAAAATTTTGGGGAAGATCACAAAGGTTTTTTGGTGGCTATAAACTTGAAGTGATAGGCAATTTTAGTGATGAAGCAAATATCTTGCTCATAAACCACCAAAGCATGCTTGATATCATCGTCATCGAAGAGCTTCACCCAAAAAATGTATGCTGGATCGCAAAGGCACAGATCGGCAAAATTCCTATAATTGGTAAAATTTTAAGCTTGCCAAAAATGATAGCGGTTGAGCGTGAAAATAAACACTCTCTTATAAAGCTTTTAAGCGAAGCAAAAGATAGGGTTGAAAATGGTCGTGTTTTAGCGATATTTCCCGAAGGAACTAGATCTCAGACCAATAAACTTTTGCCTTTTAAAGGTGGTGCAAAACTATTAGTTGAAAAGCTGAATTTAAAAGTTCAACCTATCGTTATAGTAGGAAGCGATGCTATGAAAGTGAAAGAATTTAGCTTTAAAAAAGCAGATATCAAGCTCTTTTGCCTTGATTTAGTCGATACTTCAAAAGAAAACTGGCTAGAGGCAACTAGAGAGAGTATGCAAAAAGTCCTAGACGAAAATAGAAAATAAATTTAGTTTTGCAAATTTACAAAGCCCCCCCTTCTATATCATTATCTATAAAAATTTGATTTTATATACTAGAAATTTTTATCAATAAATTTAAAAAGGTCTAGCAAGAGCTAGACCTAAAAATATTAGTTTTGCAGATAAGTTCTTAAGTTCTAAAGACACTAAGTTTTGAATTTAATGCATCTGTCATCTTGTTTAGATGTTCTGCTGCTGAAGCTATCTCTTCGACACTTCTAGCATTTTCAGATGAAATTTGGTTGATATTTGAGATGCCTTCCATGATTTCATTTACATTTTTGCCAGTTACAATGTAGTCTTGCATAGTCTTATCAGACATTACTATGGCATTATTCATTGTCTCACTCATAACATTTATAGTTTTTTCAACGTCGCTTGCCACGTGAGTTAGCTCTTGGATCTGTTTAGAGTTGATACCCATTTGCTCACTGCTATCATTGATCGCTTGAACGATGACATTGATAGTTGCATTTATCTCAGTTAAACTCTTTTGAGTCCTCTCAGCTAGCTGTCTAACTTCATCAGCAACAACGGCAAAGCCACGTCCATGTTCACCTGCTCTTGCAGCCTCAATAGCTGCGTTAAGTGCAAGTAAATTTGTTTGATCAGCTATATCATTGATAACAACAAGAACTGATTTTACCTGCTCGGCATCACGGCTAAGCTGATCGATCTTATCAGCCATTTGATTTTCTACATTAGCAGAATCAATAATCTGCGCCGATAGCGATCTTATAGCTTCAGTTGCCGTTTTTATATGTGTGCTTGCTTTTTGAAGATCGTCTTTGCCAGCTTGAGCTACCGCTAAAGATTCTTTCATATTTTCTTGCATTACTTTACATCTTTGATTTGTCTCTTCTACTATTTCAGTTGATTTTTCTACACGTTTGCCTGTTTGTAGAGATGTAGAACTAAGCTCATTTGCAACGGAGCTATTTTCGCTTGAAAGGTGCTTTGTATCACTTATTAATATTCTTATTCTTTCAATAAAATCATTTATATCTCTACTTATTTTAGCTATCTCATCTTTACCATAAATAGGAATTTTAATTGTAAAATCAGATGTTATCGCATTTAAATTTGCTCCTAGTCTATCGATAGGATTTGCAACCATCTTCTTAAGCAAGAACATCGAAACAGCTATCAAAAGTAAGGTAACTATGATGCTTGCTATGATGAAATTTTTACTAACTACTTTTAGTGGTGTTAAAAAATCATCAGTAACAGCTGAACCTAAAACCATCCAGTCTAGTTTATCAAATGACTCAAAAGCAACTATGCAGTCAACCCCATCAATTATAATAGGCTCAATACCCTTTCCTTTTTTAACAATATTATCCATAGTAGTTTTTAATTCGCTATTTAGCTCTTGATCTGCCTTAGTTGGATGGAAGTCAAATTTACCAGTTTTAGTATTGTAAAGAGAAAAATATCCATGCTTACCAAGTTTCATCTCAGAAAAAGTCTTTTTCATATTGTTTAATCCCTCGGTAGGATCATAACCAACAAATAAAATTCCTATTACCTCGTTATTTTCAATAATAGGATCATAAATACTCATATAGTTGCGTCCAAATAAATTTACAACGCCTATATACTTCTCTTTATTCATGATATTTTTATAGGCTTGACCGTTTTTGTCAATCATCGTACCAACAGCTCTACTACCATCAGCCTTCGTCACCGATGTACTAACTCTTAAAAAATTATCACCCGATTTTGCAAAAATGGTTGAAATTCCGCCTTTTGTAGCGTTATTAAATTTATCTAGAATATCGTAGTTATTGTTTAAAATACCATTTTGAGATATTAGTTCTATCGCTTCGTATTTACCAGTCTTGCTCATCTGGTGATTAGTTGAAATTTTTCCAATCATCTCTTTGAAAACACTCATTATTAGCTCTGCACTACTTACATTATCTTTTTCAAATAATTTAACCGTATTCATAGCAAGCTCTACATTTTGCTCTACTGTAGTAAGCACACCATCTTTTATCTCACGCTCTAAAATATTTGATGTATACACGACAAAACATATCATAGATACCGCCAAAACCGTAGCAATCGTTGCTGAAACTTTTACCAAAATGCTTCGTAAATTCATTTTGTCTCCTTTTTCTAAAAATTTTCGCCTTGATTATAGCACCATTTTAAATAAACTTTATACAAGAATGCATAATTAATAATAATTAATAAATTATCATTATTATTTTATTCATAAACTATAACTTTTTTGAAATCATTTTAAAAAATTAATTTAAAAACCTTGATAGTAATACTATCAAGGTTAAGTATATTTTTATCACTTTGTGTTATAATCTGCCAAAAATTTTAAAACAAGGAAAAGAAAAATGGCAGATAAATTTGAATTTCAAACCGAGGTCAATGACCTTTTAAATTTAATGATCCACTCTCTTTACTCAAATAAAGAGATATTTTTAAGAGAGCTCATCTCAAACTCAAATGACGCTCTTGACAAGCTAAACTACTTATGCTTGACCGATGAAAAATATAAAAACTTAAGCTACACTCCGAGGATCGACATCAAAGTAGATGAGAAAGCTAAGACTTTAACCATCAGCGACAATGGTATCGGCATGGATAAGGACGAGCTCATCGCAAATTTAGGTACCATCGCAAGAAGTGGCACAAAAGGTTTTATGAAAAATTTAAGCGGCGATGCAAAAAAGGATAGCTCGCTGATCGGTCAGTTTGGTGTTGGCTTTTACTCAGCATTTATGGTGGCAAACAAGATCGAGGTCATAAGCAAACGAGCACTTAGCGACAAAGCCTATAAATGGACATCTGATGCAAAAAGCTATGAGATCGAAGATGCTAAAAAAGATAGCTTTGGAACGGACATCATCTTGCATTTAAACGATGATGAGTTTGCAAATTCTTGGCGTATCGAAGAGATAGTCAAGAAGTATTCAAATCACATTCCTTATCCTATATTTATGGATAAACAAAGCTATGTCGCTCCAAAAGAAGGCGAAAAAGAGGGCACTTATGAGACTAAAAACGAGCAAATAAACAAGGCAAATGCGCTTTGGAGGCTAAATAAAGCTAGCCTTAAAGAGCAAGATTATAACGACTTTTATAAGCAAATTTCTCACGACAGTAGCGATCCACTCCTTTATATCCACACAAAGGCTGAGGGCAAGATCGAGTACTCAACTCTATTTTATGTGCCAAGCACCGAGCCATTTGATCTATTTAGAGTCGATTATCAAAGTGGCGTAAAGCTTTATGTAAAAAGGGTTTTCATAACTGATGATGCAAAAGAGCTTTTGCCGCCATATTTAAGATTCATCAAAGGCGTAATCGATGTTGAAGACTTGCCGCTAAACGTTAGCCGTGAAATTTTACAAGAGAATGCGATCATGAGAAGTGTCAAAGAGCAAAGCGTGAAGAAAATTTTAAGCGAGCTTGCAAAGTTAAAAGATAACGACCGAGAAAAATACATAAAATTTTACAAACTGTTTGGCAAGGTTTTAAAAGAGGGACTTTACGGCTTTAATGCTGAAAAAGAACAAATTTTAGATCTTTGCCTATTTAAAAGCTCAAAAAGAGATGGGCTTATCAGCCTAAAAGAATACAAAGAGGCAATGAAAGAGGATCAAAAGTCGATCTACTACATCAGCGGCAACAACGAAAATATGCTAAAAAATTCTCCACTTCTAGAAAGCTTTAAGAAAAACGACATCGAAGTACTTATTATGGACGAGGAGATCGACACGATCGTAATGCCAATGGTTAATGAATTTGACAAAACACCTCTAAAATCAGTCTCACACGCTGACATAAATGACGAGATAAAAAGCGATGAGAAGGTTGATGAGAGCAAGGTTGCAAATACGCTTGTTAAAATGAAAGAAATTTTAAAAGATGAAGTCAAAGATGTAAGGCTTAGCTCAAGACTCTCAAGCTCCGCTGCGGTGCTAATTTATGATAAAAACGATCCTGATTACGCTATGCAAGAGATGTTAAAACAAATGGGACAAGGTGCAAACGCTCCAAAAGTTAAACCGATCTTGGAGATCAATGCTGATCATGAAATTTTTGCAAAACTCGAGAAAAATGAGGCGATGGTTTATGACATAGCGCCTTTGCTTCTTAATATGGCAAGGCTAAATGAGGGCATGAGCCTAGAAAATCCTGCCAAATTTTCAGAACTTCTAACAAAAGTGATGATAAAAGCTATCTAAATTTATAAAGCCCAAGAGAAATTTTGGGCTTTAATCTACTTCTATAAATTTAAATTTCTTATAATAAATCGACCTGTACACCATCTTGGATCTCAAGAAAAACAGTGTGTCTTGTGTTTATTGTATTTCCATTGATGGTTTCTTGGCGATTAAATGTCGCTTTATATACTTGATTTACTGCGTCACCCTCGCTTGTGACATCTACTTTGTTGTATATGTCACCGACAACGCTATGTTTTCTATTTAGCGTAGCAACATCAGCTTTTGTAGCTTTTACAAAGTCATGTGTGAGCTGTACTAGGTCTTTGCTGTCGCCTATTACCTTTAGCACTGTATTTACGCTCTCACTAGCTACACTATTGCTTGCATCCCTTGTGTTTCTGCTATCAACAATATCAAAGACACCATCTGGGCTAAATTTTATAGATACCGCTTGATCGGCACTTCCTAGCTGGATCTTTTCAAAGTTATTTATCTTTTTAACGTTATCTAAATTTGAAAAATCTATATCATCAACGACTATCAGAGTATCCACACCACCTCTGCCATCTATCACTCTACCTTTACTATAAACAAAGGCATCGTCTAGGTTACCACCTTTTATATCGCCCTCTTGTCTTAGATATACTAGATCGCCAAAATTTGATTCGCCGTATTTACTAGCGTCACTTAGCTCGTAAGAATTTGTAGTCCCTATCTTTTTTAGATGTCCATTTTGAATAAGTGCTTCAACGTAATTATTACTAAAGAGATGCGTGCCGCTGCCTTGTGCTCCAACTAGCATAGATGAAGGATATGGATCTTGAGGGCCATAAGTGTTTGCTACACTTTTTGGAAGCATATATAAAGATAAGTTCATCTCACCAGTTCCGTCCATATACTCCATATCAAGTTTATAAAAACCAGCTTTATCAAATGTAAAATCCCTACTCCACCACTGACCATTTTTACCATACGATGCTTCCGTAGCTGGGTTTATATACGTTGTTGGACTTCCAAATTTTTGTGTCGTTCCATTTATAGTAAGCTCTGCATAGTTATGCAAGTCTGCTGCTCTTACAGAGTATATTCCAGGTGCACTTACATATATCCAGCCATTCATCTTCATAACAAGATCAGATCCAACAGGATTTGACTCACCAAGGGTATAATTGCCGGGTCTACCTTTTAAAACACCATTTGCAAAGCCTATGTTATCACCAGTGCCAGCAGCAGTATCGACACCATTTCTAAATTTCTTTGGTGCATATGGATTAGACGCATCGTATAAGGCACTATCTCCATGTCTACCAACTCTAGCTAAATCCTCTGCATGCATATTTCCTTGATTAGACAAAGTCTTATAGTGTGTTCCTGAAGCAAACTGCATAACATCATAGGTAGTAGAGGCACTTGGGGAATAAATTTCCATATAGTCTTTATAAATAGACTTACCTCCTCGCGTACTATAAACACCAGAATTGTTACCAACTCTAGCTCTCCATGACGGATCTACGTAGTTGTAAAACCACATATCAGCATCAAGACCACTGTTGCCAATAAATGTAACAGTGCTAATAGATACGTTTCCTGCGACGTCAGAATTTTTTATCATAAAATTTGCCCCAGTGCTATTGGCTGATAGGGCAAAATTTTCAGAATAGCTATGTGTATTATCAAGAGACGAGCTTTTGTGAACAGAATTTAGCAAATCATAAAGATCGACTTTATTTATGGTATTTTTATTAAGAGTGTTGTTGCCATTTGAGTCGGTTCCGATACTACCTGAAATATCTACACTAGTAACATTAGACGTAGCATTTGGTGTGCCTATCGCATCTGGAGTAGCATCAAGATCGACTCGAACCAAGAGATCATCATCTTTTGTTTCATCACTTTTTAAAACAGTCGCTCTAATATTTGAGTATCTTTTATCTAGCTTTATCCCAAGCGCTTCAAAATCCATATTTACACGCTTGTCCGCACCTACAACTAGGTCTATATAGTTTTGTCCGTTTGGTAAAATTTTAGCATCACCATGATCATCTTCAAGAGCTAAACGAAGCTTGGTTCCAGGAGCACGGTCTACACCAAAGACTATATTTGGCTGCTCATCGTTAGTAAGCGAAATATTGTACTCTTTTATAGTTTTGCTCTCATTATCAAAGTTATTTTTCTGAATAACTTTTTCATTATCTCCTGCTCTTAAGTATTTTGCGATATTTATAACTCCTCCATCTATCTGCGTAGCAAGCTTTACATCGTCAATATACTCTAAAATTCCAAAGTCAAATAATCTACCACGGACACCATCAGTCGTCGTAGCCTCGCCAGGTGTTGTGATAGTCGCTCTAACCGGCGTAGAATGATCCATAGAAATAGGAACGTCTGGTATGCTAAATTTACCACCAGCTATTGGAAGCGGTGCCGAACCATCACTTGGTATAGCTGTTAATCCATCGTCGCTTATGGTATATTTGACAGTTGTTGTAACAGATGGTATGGTAGGAGTTGATATCGTGACGTTTATGCTGCTTCCTGGTTTTGTATTATTAGGCAGGTAGATATCAAGATCGCTTTGAGTTGATGACGAGCCAGAAGGAGTTGTGATACTATCTATCAGTCCATCACCATCATTGTCTCTTGCAAACTGCACCTTTATGCTATTATCTAGAGTTATCTTGTCTGTGACTGGGGCTGCTTTATTGCCGGCTTTGTCAGTAAATGTAGTTGTAAAATTTGTCGTAAGCCCATAAAGCCTTGTGGTGGTCTCTATAGTACCATTATTTACACTAATAGGTACACCATCATCTCTCGTGGCACTATACACACCAGACGTGTTTTGAGAAATTTTAATAGTGATTTTATCTGTTTCACCATCACTTCCTGTGATATCTATCTCAAATTTATCACCATCTTTTGCATCGTTTGGAATTTTTATCTTTATCGGTGTCTTTACGCCATCAGGGCTAAAGCCACTCTCTTTGCTGGTTAGAACACCATCTTTATCGTTATCTTTTGCAAACTGTACATGTGGGGACTTAATAGGTGCAACCATGTCGCTTGAAATTTCACTCACGCTTGAAGCTTTGGGGGTGCCAGTCGTGCCATCAATGATCGTCGTACTTAGCCTTTTTATGCTTGGATCGCTCGAGTTTGTTGGATCAGCAATTGTAATCTTGCCATTTTCTATAGGGATAATTTCTGTGCCACCATCAAGCGTAGCGGTAAGTCCGTCAGATGAGATGGTATATGTCTTTGTTATGCTTGTTGGTGTACTAGCTGGATCATCAACTTTTATACGGATCTTGTCGCCAGCTGTAGCATTGTTTGGCACATAAATATCTATCATTAAGGCTGCGCTACCACTTTTTGCGAGCTCGGCTAAATTTATCATGCCATCTTTATTCTCATCAAGTGTAAAAACAGCGATTGGGTCATTGTTATTTGCTATGGTTATGGTTTCAGTTGCACCTGGATTGCCCGACTTACTTATCATTTGGATATTTACATTTGTTGGAGTTGAAGATGAAATTTTAACCGCATTTGCTACGTTAAAACCGACATTTCCACCACTTTCACTTGTGAGCGGATAGCTCTCGCCACTCTCTTTATCTGTAAGCGTGTTTTGTGATGTTTTAACCAGTACCTTTTCATACAAGGTTCCGTCAGGATCAGTGGTAGTTAGTTTTATCTTGTCACCTATTTTCATATTTGGCGATAAGATGACCTTTGCATTATCACTTGGTGTGCTAATTGCTGGATTAAAGCTATTTTCGCTTGCATCTATGACGCCATCTCGGTTTAAATCTTTACCCAAAACTACCTTTTTAAAAGCAAGAGCTGGAGTGATAGTGTCAACACTTGTGGCTATATTTGCCACAGATGAGTTAGTACCATTTGCCAGAGTGATACTAGAATTTACACTAAATGTAGCATTTGGAGTGATAGCGACACTTGGAATGATAAATTCTTTTTGCTCTGGGTTTGTAGCATTTGACGAAATAGGTAAAATTTCATTTGGATTATTTATATTTATCACGCTTGTACCAGCTTGATCAACCTTATAAACAAGCATGGTCTTTACACCGTTATTTACGACTTCCAATGTCACTTTGTCGTTTGGCTTAAAGTCATTATTAAAGGCAACCGCTATACTTGTATAATTTGGATCACCATCTGCTTCTACAATATTTATATAGCCGTCGCCATCAATGTCTTTTAAAATTCTAACACTTGGTGCCACAATAACCGGAGCGCTCTCTTTTTGCTCTACCGCTGCTACCGCACCGCTAATAGACCTATGTGCCAATGCCGACTCTTTTAATATGACTGGCAGTACAACCGCACCACCATCAACACTAATAATATTTGAGATATGACCTTGTGTATCAAAATTTAAACCATTTATGCTTGCAAAGCTACTACCGTGGTTTGAGCCATGAGAACTATGACTTGCGTTATGAGAGCTGTCGTCTTCGCCTTTGTTTTTTGTTTCTTCATTCTCAACAAGAAAATTTCTCTTATCTTCTTCTATCTGGGCTTCGCTGCCTTGCGTATTAAAATTTGCTTTTGATAGCTCTTTTGTGATGACGATAGTTTGGGGCTCAAGTAGCGCAATAGGCGAAGCGTGATAGAAATTTATAACGACTGTATCACCGCTGCTTTGTGTTATGATCTCGTCGCCTAAAAATATCTCATCTCCCTGTTTTAGTGCGATCAACTTTCCATTGCGTTTTACAAATACTTTTCCACTTATTTTTGCGACTATACCAACGTTTTGCATATTTAGTCCTTTAAATTTAATAATCAATCCATTTAAAATTTCACGCGATTATAGCTAAAAAATATTTTATATAAATAAAAGAATTTACATAATAAATTTTATTATTTTTGATCCATTTTTATATTAAAAATTTTTATAAAATGCCAAATTTGCTTTGTTTGTAATAGAAAAATAAATTTTAAGAATTTCCCACGCCAAAAGACGTGGGATAAATTTAAGCTATCTTGGTAGCGTCGATGATGTTTAGATCAAGTCCAAGATCTTCAACAGATAGACCAAGTGCAAGACCTACAAGCTGAGACAGGTGAATGATTGGCTTTCTCACGTTTGAGTGGTTTTCATCTTGATATCTCTCTTGGTAGATGTCAAGTTGCATTTGACAAAGCGGGCATGGTGTGACAACTACGTCAGCGCCGTTTTCATCGGCGTTATTTACGATCTGGCTTGACATTTTTCTTACAGATGTGCCAGCTGGGTAGCTAGCGTGGAATCCGCAGCAGTCAAGTCTTTTCTCAAATGGCACAATAGTAGCACCAAGTGCGCCTACAACGGTTTCAAAGCTCTTTGGATTGACTGAGCTTTCTCTATTATGTAGATCTTTTTCAGGTCTTAGGCTGTGGCAGCCGTAAAATAGCGCTACTTTTAGCCCGCTAAGTGGTTTAACAACCTTTGCTCTTAGCGTTTCTACGTTTTGATAAAGCACCCAAAGAAGGCTTGTGATCTCAATTGAGCCATTGTATTTCATATTACCCTCAGCCAAGAAAGTATTTATGCGGTCCTTTGCACCCTTATCAAGCGTAGTTTTAGCTCTTGTTAGAGTTAGCATGCAAGTTGAGCATGTCGTAAGCATAGGCATATTCATCTGTTCAGCAAGCGCTATATTTCTAGCATTTGCCACAAGCGTAGCGATAGGATCGACGTCTTGTGCTTGTTGGGCACCACAGCAGCTCCAGCCCTTTATCTCGTGAAGCTTCCAGCCAAGTATCGGAGCGATAGCCTCAAGCGACATCTTAGCCTCTTTAGCTGCTTGAGAGAGTACGCATCCTGGAAAAAAAGCGAATTCGTTTTGCATAATTACTCCTTACTAGCAGCTTTGCGAGCCGCATTTATCATTTTTACTAGATCATCATGTCTTTCTATGTCCTCTTCGCCGAAAATATGAAGTGGATTCATCTTACCTGCAAGCATTAAATTTGCAGCGATATCCATTTTGCCCATATTTCTAAACACTCCCTCAGAGCGAAGCGCAAGCTTGATCTCATTTAGTCTGCCTGAGCCATCAACTAGATCAGTTAAGAATGCTTCAGCGTGATCTGGTCCCATACCATCATCAAAGCCTTTTTGTATAGCCATGATGCGAAGATCAGTTATGTCTTTACATGCGCTTATGCCTTTTGGACAGCGATCAGCACACTCTTGGCACTTTACGCACATCCAAAGACCATTATCGATAGCTGGTTTTAGGTGCGGCATAGGATCTTTGCTGCGTGAGTCAAAGGCAGCTCTATAAGCATGCACAAATACAAATGGCTGCATATAATCGCTCGCATCAGCTTCAAGTTTATTACACTCACTAGCGCACGCTCCGCAAAGTATGCAGTCCCATTCAAGCGCTACTTTTTCATACTCTTTTTGACTTTGCTTACAGCCTTTTTCTGCGCTAAATTCTGACTTAGCAGTAATGCTAGGCTTTATCTTGCGTAAATTTTCGATACTTGGTTCCCAGTCCACCATAAGATCAGAGATGACCCTGAAATTTCCAAGTGGAGAAATTCTTATGCTCTCTGGATTGTCATACTCAGCCAAAAGCTCATTCATCTTTGTATCACAGGCTAGATATGAGTGTCCATTTACTCTAACAGCGCACGCTCCACATATCGCTGAACGGCAAGATGCTGTGAAATTTAACGTCGCATCCTTTTTTTGTTTGATATCAAGAAGCACTGTTAAAAGAGTTTTGCCTTTGATCTCTTCATTTGTTAGCTCATAAGTTGATTCATATTTTTTAGTTCCGTCAAAGCGGTCGATAATAATTTTCATCCTAGCTCCTTACTCTGGCTTCTTGCCGTCAAGTGAAAATATGCCTGTCACAACGTCTTTGTAGCTAAGTTCGAGCTTGCCGTCTTTTAGTGTGACTATGCTGTGTTTTAAGAAATTTACATCATCTCTTTTTGGATAGTCCTCTCTTGTGTGAGCGCCACGGCTCTCAAGACGATTTTGCGCTGCAAGGCATGCTGCACGAGAAAGAAGTATAAGGTTGCCAAGCTCGACATAGTCGGTAAATGCTGTATTCATGACTGGATTTTTATTTGGCACTTTGATGGCGTCATATTTTGCTTGGATAGCTTCTAAATTTTTAGAGAGCTGATCTAGCTTGTCGCCTGTTCTAAAGATACCCATTAGATCCCAGTTGTTTTTACCAAGCTCTTCACGAAGCGCGTACATATCGTTCACTCCGCCCTCGCCTGTTGCGATAGATTTAAATTTATCTTGCCACATTTTTACTAGCTCAGAAGTTTTCTTTCCGCTTGCAAATTTTGCATTTTGAGCGTAAGCGCCAGCACCCTTGCCAGCTAGATCGCCAGTTACAACTGCGTCAGTTAGGCTGTTTCCACCAAGGCGGTTTGCACCGTGGATAGATACACATGAAGCCTCACCACCTACATAAATTCCAGGGATTTTTGTGCTCATATCATCAAATTTAGCTACCTCTATACCACCCATTGAGTAGTGAGCTGTTGGACGGATAGGCACTGGTTGCTCGATTAGATCGATATTTTGGAAAAGCATAGCAGTGTGGCGAATTTTTGGAAGCTTTTTCATAATAGTATCTTTGCCAAGGTGGCGAACGTCACAAAGCACGTAAGCGCTCATGCCCTCGCCAAAGCCTCTACCCTCGCGAATTTCTGTCTCGATCGCACGAGCGACGACGTCACGAGGAGCTAGTTCCATCTTTTCATGATAGTTTTTCATAAAGCGCTCGCCCTTGTTGTTTAACAAGTATCCGCCCTCGCCGCGGGCTGCTTCAGTGATTAATGTGCCACCATTTTGAACGCCAGTTGGGTGAAACTGAAGCATCTCAGGGTCTTCAAAACCAAGACCTGCTTTAAGCGCAGCAGCGATGCCATCACCAGTTGCTATAAATGGAACTGATGTGCGGTTATAAAAAATTCTAGTGTATCCGCCAGTTGCGATGACTAGAGATTTGCAAAGAACTGGGTAAATTTGACCATCTTGGATGTTGCGAAGAACGACGCCTTCAACCTTGCCATCCTCAAGACCGATCTCAAGTAGCTCATGATCCATTAGAAATTTAACGCCAGCTGTGATAGCATCGTCAAGACAGGCGTGCATCAAAACGTGACCAGTTTTATCAGCTGCGTAGTTACAGCGTTTTTTGCTAGCGCCACCCATGAAGCGAAACGCAACATCACCATTATCTTTACGGGACACGTCACCATTATCTATACGAGAAAAGAGCATGCCATTGTGGTCTAGCTCGTGGATAACTGCGCCTGCTGCCTCGCAAAATTTCACAACTGCATCTTGATCGGCAAGATAAGCCGCACCTTTAACTGTGTCATAAGCGTGAAGCTTGAAGCTATCGCCATTACTAAAGTCAGTAACGCCGTTTATTCCGCCCTCCGCCATACAGGTCGCATTACGTGATGGCATCATCTTTGTAGCAACAACGACGGTTGAGTTTGGATATTGCTTGCGAACGGCTGTTGCTGCACGAAGTCCAGCACCGCCAGAGCCGATTATTAGCACATCAACAGATGGTAAGCCACTTTCATTGCCTTTTGGCAACTCACCAGCAAAAACATTGGTCGTACCAGCTGTTGTAGCTAGCGCACCTACGCTGATACAGGCACTTTGTAGAAATTCTCTTCTGGTAAATTTTTCACTCATTGATAACTTCCTATCTTAGTAAATTTTTAGCGTTTAAAACGCACCGCCAGTTCATTTCTTAATATTTTTTAAAACAACTATATTAATTAAATAATTAATAATAAAAGATTACATTAAATTTACTTAAAAGAAACATAAAGATTTATTTTAGATTAAGAAATGAGAGCTAATATTAAAATCAAAAAGGATAAAATAGGCTTTTAAAGGTAATTTATATAAATTTAATGGTAGAAAAATTTATAAGATATATAAAAATTTCTACCAATTTGAAGTTTATTTTTATTTTTGAGTTTTTAAGCTTTAGAAGCTCTTTTTTAGGATATTAGAAAGATAAATTTGCTTTTATACTTAAATAAATATATTAAATATAATAAATAACATTATTTTTGTCCTATTATCAGAATTCACCCTTTGGGTGCAAAATTTCTTTTAGCTCGCTATCACTTAGCTTGTAGTTATAAAATCTCTCGTAAAACTCTCTTGTTTTTTGCTCTAAATTTAGGTCGCTAAACTGCTCTGGGTAAAATGTCTTAGCCAGCCAAAGCGGATATAACGCACCTTCAGCGCTTCTTACGCTCCAAAGATAAACGCCACTTGGCACTACAAAAATTTCTCCATTTTGCACAGCTTTTAGCTTAGCAAATGATGCATTTTTAGCGATAGCATCGGCACTTTTTTGTGAATTTGTGATGATTATGTCTGGGTTAAAGATGATGACTTGCTCTTCGTTTATCGCTTTTGAAATTTTAAAATCCCCATCGCTTAGCTCTGAGCTTAAATTTATACCACCAGCCACGCTAATATACTCAGCGCCGATATCTTTTGAGCTGATGGTGTTAAAGTTTCCTGAGCTATAGTTAAGCACCAAAACTCTCTTTTTTGGCGTTAAATTTGCTGTTTTTTGGCTTACAAATTTTATGTTGTCGTTAAAATAGTCATTAAACTCACGCGCCCTTTTTACGCTCTTTTCGCCCCAAATTTCAGCGATCTTGCTAAAGCTATCTTGTATCTCTTTGATGCTTTGAAATTTATCTATCTTCACAACTGCGATGCCAGCGCTCTCAAGCTGAGCCTTGCTATTTTCATCAAACATCATACCAACTGGCCCAAAAACAACTTGCGTTTTTGACGCGATGATAGTCTCGACGCTGCTACTTAGCATGCCACTTTTGTTATCGTTGCTCTTTATTTTTGGAAAAATTTTTGACATGAGCGCAGGCAGTTTTGGCGCACCGCTAATTATATGATCCTCGTTACCAAGCATCGCAGAGACTTGCACAAAAGCCCCTATCAAAGGCGTCGCACGCTCGATCACATCAGGCACTTCTACCTTTTTATCGTCGCCATCAAGCACCACTCTTGCTTGCAAACTAACAAGCAAAAAAGCCAAAAGCAAAATTTTCTTAAACATATATTCTCCTTTCAATCCACCATCACGCAAGAGTAATGCTCGCGCTCATCGACGATATTTTTCACCACTCGTATATCTACGCCGTAAATTTTCTTTAAATTTTCGCCATTCATCACCTCGCTAGCCTCGCCGTAGATGTAGTTTTTATCACGCCCAAGCATCGCAACCTTTGCATTTAGATAAAAGACCTGCTCTGGCTGATGCGAGGTGAGGATAATGATGTAGCCTTGCTTTGCGAGCTTTTTTATCTCTTTTAAAACTCGCATTTGATTACCAAAGTCTAAATTTGTCGTTGGCTCGTCAAGTAGCATAACCTTTGAGCGTTGCGCTAAAGCCCTAGCTATCAGCACCATTTGCCGCTCGCCACCGCTTAGATCGGTGTAAATTTTATCTTTAAAGCTCTCTAAATTTAGCGTCTTTAACGCATCTAGCGCTATCTTCTCATCCTCTTTGCTAGGGCGCTCAAATATACCAAGTCTGGCATTTGCACTCATCATCACCACGTCAAAAACGTTAAAAGCAAATGGCGGCGTGTGAGCTTGCGGGACGTAGCTTATAAAGCTTGCTCGCTCTTTTTCGCTCATTTTTAGCGCATCTTTGCTGTCTATTAAAATTTCGCCCCCAAGTGGCTTTAAAAAGCCAAGTATAGTCTTAAACGTCGTCGTTTTGCCAACGCCATTGCTACCAAGCAGGCAAAAGATGTCGCCATCTTGTAAATTTGCATTGAAATTTTCTATAACGACCTTTTTGTCGTAGCCGCAGCTTAAATTTTTTATCTCAAATTTCACGCAAAACCCTTTTTGCTCTTATAGAGTAGATAGACAAAAAGAGGCGCGCCAACTAGCGAAGTGATGACGCCAAGTGGGATCTCGCTTACCATTAGACTGCGTGAAGTGGTATCAACTATCAGTAAAAATAGCCCTCCACCAAGCAGTGAAGCTGGAAAGAGCGTGATGAAATTTGCCCCCACGACAAAGCGCATGATGTGAGGGATGACAAGCCCCACCCAGCCCACGATACCGCAAAATGAGACACAAGTAGCGGTTAGAAGCGTTGAAGCGATGATGATTATGATGTTGTAAAATTTTACATTTAGCCCCATCGCCCTAGCCTCTTCTTCGCCAAAACTAAGCGTATTTAGCTTGTAGCGAAGCATGAAAAGTGGCACAAGGCAGATCATGACTACGCAAAAAAGTAGAGCTAAATTTTTATATCCGCCGCTTCTTGCTAGGCTTCCCATCAGCCAAAAAGTAACTTCTGGTAGCTTATCCTCGCTGTCAGCTAGAAATTTTATGAGCGAGCTAAGCGCTCCAAAAAGAGATGAGATGACGATGCCAGTTAGTACCATCACGAGTAAATTTAGCCTGCCCTTTGCGATGACACTGCTTATAAAAACGACGGCGAAAACGGCAAAAAGACCGCAAGCAAAAGCGCTAAGCTGCACGCCTATGTAGTTAAAATTTAAGATGATAGCCACGCTAGCTCCCACAGCTGCACCACTTGAGACACCAAGGATGTCAGGCGAGACTAAAGGATTTTTAAAAAGACCTTGATAGACAGCTCCAGAGCTAGCAAGCGCTGCTCCAACAAGGACGGCAAAAAGCACCCTTGGCAAACGAATGAGCGTAAAAACCGTGTAGCCTTGCTCGTCGCTTGGTTGCTCGTTTAAAATGGCTGATCTTATAAACTCAAAAATTTGAGCGTAGCTTATCTCGTAGCGTCCGATACCTAGCGAAAAAAAGAGCACCAGCAAAAGAAGCGCAAATAATGCGAAAATGATCTTTTTGCTACTCAAATTTCATCTCCCGCACGTCCCACCAGATAAGATAGCTCCTCGTCTCTCTTTTAAATTTAAAGCCGCTTTTGGTCTTTGTGAGGTAGCTTTTTACATTTTCTTTGTAAATTTCTTCTTTTTCAGGCGCGATCTCACCGACAAATCTAAAATAAGAAAACGCCTCTTCAAGGCTAGCAAAATCCCTCTCATAAATGGTGTCGATTATCTTTAAATTTGGATTTGCCCCCATGTCATAGGCGATGTTAAAGATAAAGTTGTAGCCAAATCTCCTATCGCTAAGAGCTGCCTCTTTTTCATCTTTTATCCCTTTTAAGAAGTCTTGCCAGATATCTTTTAGGCTTGGATGATCTGGTAAAAACGAGGTCATCACGACATATTTTTTAGCAAATCTGCAAAGCTTTTTTATATCAAAAAGACCAACCGAGCGTGATGCTAGCACGATGTCATGTTTTGGCAAGCCCTTTATGCTCGCCTCATCACTCCAGTCTTTTTGGATGAAATTTATATTTTTTACTCCAGCCTCTTTTGCATTTTTCTTGGCGTATTCAAGCATTTTTGCAAACGGATCTAGCGCACTAACGCTCTTTGCTAGCTTTGCAAGTGGCAAGCTAAGCCTTGCTGGACCACACCCCACGTCAAGCACGCTGTCATCTTTTGTGATAGGCAGGTTTGAGAGTAAATTTAGTGTAGAGGCCGTCTCCATGCCGGTCATCTCATTATACATATCTGCGTAATCATCCCAGTTTACGCCGCCATCTTTGCCCTTTACTTTTTGTAAAGTAGGCAAAAACATTCGCTCCAAAATCGCTTGATAATCAACCAGCCCTTGCATCTCTCTCCCTTTGGTTATTTAAATCTGCCCTACAAAAAGGACAAATTTAAAGAGCCTAAAGCCAAAATAAATTTGGCTTTAGTTTTGGTTTTAGAATTTAACCTGAGCTGAAAGCATGAAGGTTCTGCTTTGTCCTAAGAAAAGCGAGGTTCCGCGTCCAGCAATCGCTCCATCTACATCAGATGGGAACATTCCTGCCCAGTATTTTTTATCAAAGAGGTTATTTATGTCAAATCTTATAGTTGTCTCTTTGCCCAGCCAAGCTTTTGTAGTGTATCTAGCTCCAATATCGGTTGTGAAGTAGCCATTTACGCTATGAGCATTAGCATTGTCGATGTAGCGTTTGCCTGTGTAGTGGAAATTTGTTGTAAATGCAAGTTTGTTTGTGTTTGGCACAGCGTAGTCAAACAAGACATTTGTTTGAAATTTTGGCTCACCGATAACTGTTTTGCCTTCAGACACGCCATCTTTAGCATTTTTTATCTTAGCATCAAGAAGTGTAAAGCCACCATACATACTTAATGTGTCAACAAGCTTTCCGCCAGTAGTTAGCTCAAAGCCGCGGTTTCTTTGTGTGCCTTGAATTTTATACTCTGCACTTGCTCCGCTACCGACTAGATATGCTACCGGGCGTTTGATCTCAAAGATCGCAGCTGATAGATCAAGCTCACCTAGTCTTGCTTTCGCACCGATCTCATATTGTTTGCTTCTAATAGGCTCTACTGTTAAAGTCTCACCTGCTCTAGGTCCTCTTCTAAAAGTATAAGTTGATTGTTCATTTGAGATACTATCTGCATAAGTAGTATAAAGGCTTACGTTTTCAACTGGCTTATAGACAAGGCTTACACCGTAGTTAAAGCCACTTTTATCATAGTTTTTCTCTTTAGATGGATCTAGCTTATAGCTTGTAAACCAGCTTCTTGAAACTGATAAGATAGTGCTGAAGTAGTCATTAAATTTAATATCATCAACAACAGAAATATTTTTCATATCGCTACTACTACTTTTATATCTACCACTTCCTTTTGCTACATGTGGATCGTTAAAGATTCTTGGGTTATACAAATTTGACGTGCCAAGATTTGCTCTACCGCCACTATTTCTAGCACTATAAATAGTCCAGCGGTATCCATTTGTAGCTACGGCAAAATTATGCGATAAAGGACCTGTTTCAAAATTTGTCAAACCTTTTAAAAACCAGCTGTCTACATCAAATCTGCCAGATGGACCACTGCCACCACTTTTAGTAACTTCATAATCTCCATTTTGATTTAAGAATTTTCCATCGGTGCCATACATATCACGGATAGCCTTTTGCCACTGATAGCCACCTTCAAAATACCAGTTCTCTGTTGGGGCGTATTTTAGTTTTACACTAGCTGTCGTTGTTTTAAGGTGATTGCCACCAAAAGACTGCTCAAGTCCGCGTTTGGTATCTTTTACAGGGCTTGGTACGTCAAAGTCTGCAACTCCGTTTGTTAATGGCATACTAAATCCACCTGGCATACCTGAGTTTTTATGCTCATAGTGACTAAAGTTTGTCTCAAGTGTTAAATTCTCTGTAAGATAAAAATCAAGTCCAAGTGAGGCTAAGCGACGAGAGAATTTACTATCTTTAGCGTTCTTTTCTCCACCTGAGTAGTAAAATACACCCCTATATCCAACTTTTTCAAATTTATTTGAAGTATCAAGTCCTACACCTAAATTTGACCTTGAGCTGTAATCAGTCCAGATGATATTTTGAAGTGGGACTGGTCGCTTACGAGAGTAGAGAAAATATCCAGAAGGTGTAGCACCACCATAAAGCGAGCCAGCAAGTCCGTTTTGGATTTGCAAGCTCTCAAACATAGCCATAGGTATAGCTGTGGTTGATGAAGCATAAAAACCATCCCAAAGGACGTTACCTACGACTGAGCCTTGAAAGCCACGAGTTTGCGGACGACCAACATCGCCACCGCCACGATATTGAATTTGTGCTGAGGGGAAGTACCTAACTGCATCTTCAAAACCTTGAACGCCTTGATTAACAAGAACCTCTTTTGAGATCGTATTTACTTGATAAGGCATATCTATAACTTTTTTGTCAGCCAAAGGACCAGCGGCTACTCTTTTGTTTAAAATTCCCTCATCGATGCCACTTTCGCTGATGTTGTCACCGACTGAATTTACTTCGATACCCTCAAGCTTTGTCGTTTGCACAGCAAAAACTTGACTTAAAAAACCACTGCACATCAAAAGTGCAGCACATGTTGCAACCGAGATTTTGTAACTCAATTTTTACTCCTTTTATAAAAATTTTACGTCTGAAATGTTACTAAAACAAATCTTAAATATAATTTATTAATTTATTAAATATTTAAAAATACATTTTATTTAATAAAGCTAAAATAAGGCATTATGAGAACAACTTTTAAAAATTTCATAGCTTTGATAAGATAAATAAATACTATAAATATAATCTTTTATATCGATAAGTGATGCTTAAAATTTTAAGAAAAGTAATAATTGATAAAAATATAATAAATGCTGATTTTTTGTTTATAGTAGAATTTTGGCTAAAAATTAGCCAAAATTTATTTTAAAAGCACTTTTGCGTATTTTAGACCTAGCTCGTAAGCTTTTGCGTTTGCCTCTTTGACCTTAGCTGGCACGCTTGCTAGCATCTCTTCACGCACTAAATTTTCATCCATGCATTTACTCATTGCCACTGCTACGCCAAGGGCGACGACACTTTGAGTGATGACATTTCCGACCTCGTCTTTTGCGATAGAGATGATAGGAATTTCATAAATTTTCCAGCGCTTTTTGTCTTCATCGCTCACCTTTACTAAATTTGGCTCAACCACGATTGCACCGCCCTCTTTCACGCCGCTTTTAAAGGCGTTGTAGCTTATCTGCGCAGTTGCTAGCATAAATTCTATCTCGCCCTCGTTTGCATAAGGGTATAAAATTTCCTTCTCATCAAGTATGATATCGACCTTTGTTGGGCCGCCACGCACCTGAGATGTGTAGGTAGAGGCCTTGATGCCGTATCCGCCTGCCTTTATTTTGGCAGCTGAGAGGATCTCGCCTGCTAGTATGACGCCCTGTCCGCCAACGCCGACAAATCTTAGCTGTGACTTCATGCTAGCTCCTTAAAATCTATCGCCTCACCGCTCATAGCAGCCCTTCTTACCATGTCGTAAGCCTTGGTGTATTCGATCTTTTCTTCATCTTTATGAAGCACGCCAAGTGGGAAAATGCCCTCTTTCTCCTCGTCACTTAGCATGTCAAATTTGACCTTGCTAGTCGTGCGGCCTTTTATCCACTCTAAATTTTTCACCGCCTCGCCCATTTTGTTCTTGCGACCTAAATTTATATGGCAGTTTGAAAATACATCAAAAAAGCTGTATCCATCGTGGCTAAAGCCCTCTACAAAGAGCTTTGTAAGCTTCTCTGGCTCGATGACACTTCCACGCGCGACAAAGCTAGCACCTGCGGCGGTTGCAAGCTTACAGGCATCAAAGCTAGGATCGATGTTGCCATACTGCGCTGTGACCGTCCACATGCCCTTTGGCGTGGTTGGGCTGGTTTGCGAGTTTGTTAGCGCGTAGATGAAGTTGTTTACAAGGATGTGATTTAGCCCGATATTTCGGCGGCATCCATGTATCGTGTGGTTGCCTCCTATCGCTAGTCCGTCGCCATCGCCAGTTACAACAATGACGTGCTTGTCTGGATTTGCCATCTTTACGCCAGTGGCGTAGGCTACGGCTCTGCCGTGAGTTGTGTGGATGGTGTTGCAGTCGAGGTATCCACTAAAGCGGCCAGAGCAGCCTATGCCTGAGACCACACAAACATCGTTCATGTCCCAGCCCATGGTGTCGATAGCTCGGATGAGCGCCTTTAGTATGACGCCGTCGCCACAGCCCCAGCACCAAAGAGTAGGCATTTTATCTGTTCGTAAATATTTATCATAATTAAAAGCCATAAATTTCTCCTATCTTTGCCTCGATCTCGCTTGGGCTTATCGGTCTGCCGTTTGCTTTTAGCAGTTTTGCAAAGTCATCTCTTAAGATGATCTTTGAAATTTCGCCACTATACTGGCCTAAATTTAGCTCGCAGACTAAAATTTTATTAAATTTATTTGATATCTCTTTTAGCTTTTTAGCTGGAGCTGGAAAAAGTGTGAGTGGCTTAAATAGCCCTACTTTTAGCCCTTTTTCACGTAAATTTAATATCGCTTGTTTGGCTGAAAGCGCCACGCTACCAAAGGCGATGATGCAAATTTCAGCGTCATTTAGCATAAACTCTTCAAATTTCTCGCACTCATCAGTGTGTAAATTTATCTTATTAAGCAGCCTATTCATCGAGTATTCAACGATTTTTCCATCTTCTGTTGGAAAGCCAGTTGCTCCGTGATGAAGCCCAGTGATATGGTAGTGGTAGCCTTTAAAGAAAGGATTTAGCGTGGCTGGCTCATCTGGTGCGGCCTCGTAAGGTTTATACCCTTTTGGCTCACCGCTAAATTCTCTTCTTTTATAAATTTCTAGCTCGCTAATCTCAGGCAAACGCACCCTTGCTTGCATGTGTCCTATCGTCTCATCAAGTAGTAGCATAACTGGCGTCATAAACCTAGCTGCGAGGTTAAACGCTCGAACTGTCTGCGTATAGCACTCCTCTAGGCTACTAGGGGCCAAAACTATCATATTTACATCGCCGTGAGTTGGGTTTTTAGCCTGCAAGATATCGCCTTGTGCGACGCGGGTTGGCAAGCCAGTTGATGGGCCACCGCGCATAACGTTTACGATGACAAGTGGTATCTCAGCTATAAAGCCAAGGCCTATTTGCTCAGCCTTTAGTGAAATTCCAGGTCCTGAGCTAGCAGTCATCGCCTTAGCACCACTCGCACTTGCGCCAAGAGAAACTGAAATCCCAGCTATCTCATCTTCCATTTGTATAAATGTGCCGCCATGTTTTGGCAAAAGCACGCTTAGCTCGTGGGCGATCTCGCTACTTGGAGTGATCGGATATCCGCCAAAGAAGTTACAGCCACACTCGACAGCAGCCCTTGCTACTAGGGCATTTCCAGTTGATACTAGCTCTCTCATGCGCTCTCTCCAAGCTTTGCAAATTTATTTGCCTTTACGGCAGTAGCTCGCTCTTTGCTCTCAGGCGTTAGCTTTGCAAATTTAAAGCCTTTTTCAGCCACATAAATGGCAAAATCAGGGCAATGAAGCTCGCAGTCGCGACAGCCTATGCATGAGTCAGCATAGACGACCTCTATCATCTTACCAAGCACTGCTTTTGGCTCAAGCCTCATCGCTAGCACGCCTGCTGGACAGTAGCTCACACAGACGTCGCAGGCCTTACACCTGCTCTCATCGACCCAAACAGGTACATTTTCTTTTATTATCATCTATATTCCTAATCCAAATTTTCTTTTAAAAATTTAATGTTTTTTCTAATATCAGCTTCGCTTTTACTTAGCTGCTCTTGCTCACTTTCATTTATATTTAGCTCTAAAATTTCTTTTAAGCCCTCGCGTCCAAGCCTTACTAGCCTGCCGCAACTTAGCTCATTATCAAGAAGCACGCTAGCGCTTAAAATTTCATCACTCTTGCCCATGATCGCTTCACACATCTTCACAACAGCAGCTGCTGGTGCATAGTAAGCTGAAGTGCCAAGAAGCTTAACGATCTTTGCGCCACCTGTGCTTGTCTCTTTTTTAAGAGTTGCTAGCTCATTTTCGTTTAAATTTTCGCTGATATTACTAGCAGATACGATCATCTCGTCGTTGTGAGCGCCAATTATCTTTGTCTTTAGCCCTTTTGCATCTTTATCTTTTAGAAGTGCTAGCTCATATCTGCATCTTGCACCATCAAGCTCACCAGCCATGCCGATCACTTTATTTTTGCTAAAACCGCTAAATTTATGAGCCGTCCAGACCATCACATCAAGCGGATTTGTCACGACGATTATCACCGCATTTGGTGCAAATTTTGCGATATTTTGAGCTGTTTGCTTTACAACGACGGCATTTTTAAGAAGTAAGTCCTCTCTTGTTTGACCCTCTTTCCTTGGGCTTCCAGCAGTTACCACTACGATATCACTGCCCTCTATTAGCATAAAATCATCGCCACCACAAACGATAGTTTTAGCATTAAAAACGCAACTTGACTGTGCTAGATCGATAGCCTTTGCACGTGCCACGTCACCAAATATATCCACAAGCGCGATCTCATCGCAAACTTCCCTCATACAAAGCGCATAAGCTATGCTTGCACCGACGTTTCCTGATCCAACTATACTTATTTTCATTTTCTCATCCTATTATTTGATTTAAAATTTTACTTGGTCTCATGACCTCATTTGCCCTCACTTCATCTGGCAAATAATATCCGCCAAATTCCACGCTTGCACCATCATTTTGTCTTAACTCTTTTAGAATCTCATTCTCATTTTTCTCTAGCTCGTCTGCTAAATTTTCAAAAATTTTGCTTAAAATTCCGCCACTTTTTGCCATCTCTCTTGCCCAAAATAGCGCTAGATAGAAGTGTGACTCCCTAGTATCAAGAGTAGCATTTGGCGTTTTATTTTTATCTAGATAGCTAGCAACTGCCTTATTTAGCGCATCACTTAGCTCTTTTGCCTCTTTTTTTTGCTTAGCAAACGCTAGATGTTCAAGCGAAGCACTAAGCGCTAAAAACTCGCCGAGACTATCCCAAAGTAAATGATTTTTCTCTTTTAGCTCTTTTACAAGCGTTGGAGCCGTTCCGCCAGCACCCGTTTCAAACATCGCTCCACCAGCAAGTAGCGGCACAACTGAAAGCATTTTTGAGCTGCCACCTAGCTCAAAGATCGGGAAAAGATCGGTTAGATAATCTCTTAAAACGTTACCAGTGACGCCTATGACATCTTTGCCAGCTCTTATCAAGCTAAGCGTTTTTGCAGTCGCTTGCTCGTAGTTTAAAATTTCAAATTTTACGCCAGCGCTAGTAAATTTCTCTTTGAATTTTTCAAATTTAGCTATCAAATTTCTATCATGAGCACGGCTACTATCTAGCCAAAAAATAAGCTCATCTTTTGAGATTTCACCTCTTTTTAAAGCAAGCTCAAACCACGCATTTATCGCATCTTCTTTAGTCTGAGTCATCCTAAAAATGTCGCCCTTTTTGACGCTAAATTTAAAAACGTTCTCGCCTGCCTCATCAAAAACTACAAATTCTCCGTCTTCTTTTGCGATGAAAGTCTTATCGTGACTGCCGTATTCTTCGGCCTTTTTGGCCATTAGTCCCACATTTGCTACGCTACCAATGCTACTTACATCAAGCGCACCATGCTCTTTAAAGTCCGCCACGCAAGCCTCATAAACCCTAGCGTATGTTCTATCTGGGATCATACAAAGCGAGAAATTTAGCTCGCCGCTTCTATCTTTTACCTTGCCAGAGTTTCTAATGAGTGCTGGCACGGAGGCGTCGATGATGACGTCATTTGGCACGTCAAAGTTGCTGGCATTTTCATTTAGTGCCCAAATTTTTGCTTTTTTGCTCAAAATTTCATCAAATTTAGCCAAAATTTCATCTTTATTTTTAAGAGTTAAAATTTTAGAAAACATATCTTTTAGGCCATTTTTTGCCTCCACGCCGTGAGTTTTAAACTCATTGTCAAACAGCTCAAAAACCTCTTTAAAATAGCTCTTTATCGCGTGAGCAAAGATGACTGGATCGCTAACTTTCATCATCGTGCATTTTAGGTGCAGACTCAAGGTCAAATTCTCTTTTTTTGCCTCTTCAAAACAGCTTTCATAAAATTTATCAAGCTCATCTACACTTAAATATGTGACATCAACTATTTCGCCGCTTTGGATGGCAAGCTCTTTTAAAAGCTCTTTTTTGCCATCCGTGCTCACAAAATTTATATAAAATTTCTCATCTTTACTAGCGATAATTGAGCGCTCATTCTCATAAAAATCGCCCTCTTGCATGTAGCAAATTTTTGTCTTATTTGTCTTATCCCAGTCGCCATTGCTGTGAGGATACTTTTTGGCAAATTCTTTAACCGGTGGCAAGACTCTTCTATCTGAGTTTCCTTGCCTAAGCACTGGATTTACTGCACTTCCTAGCACTTTTTGGTATTTTTTAGCAACCTCTTCATCGTAGTCTGTGATGATCTCATCTGGATAAAAAGGTACATTTATTCCCTTGCTTCTAAGCTCCTCTATCGCTGCTTTTAGCTGAACAAGCGTGGCTGAGATGTTTGGCAACTTTATAATATTTGCCTCTTTGTGGGCGGTCAGCTCACCCAAAAGCTCCAGCTCATCGGCCTTATTTAGTCCAAGCTCCTTACTGAAAAGAGATAAAATTCTCCCAGCTAGGCTAATATCGGCCCTAGTTATGCTAATGTCAGCGCGTGATAAAAAGCTCTTTACGATAGGAAAAAGAGAGTAGCTTGCGAAAAGTGGTGCTTCGTCAGTTTTGGTCCAGATAATGTCACTCATTTTAGCCCTTTTAGTTTTTTAAAATTTATCACTTTCTTTATTAAATCTCGTTGTATTTTAGGCATTTGCTGCAAATTCTAGCTCTATTTTCCTATATTTTGGTTGTGCTCGCTTAAGGTTTTTGAAAAAATGTGTTTTTTTGCCTTTTTGTCAAGCACAAAGTATAAGTAATCGCTCTTTGTAGGGTTTATCGCTGCTTTGATCGCGCTTATTGAGACCGAGCAGACTGGACTTGGCGGAATGCCGTCGTTTAGATAAGTATTAAACTCGCTCATATCGCTTCTTATGCGCTCAGCCGTGATCACATCGTGTGAATAAATTCCATAGTTTAGTGTGCCGTCCATCTGCAGCCTCATGCCCTTATTTAGGCGGTTATAAATGACTGAGGCGACAAGTGGCATCTCGGCATCATTTGCCGCTTCTTTTTGGATGATCGAAGCAATCGTTAAAATTTTAAACCATTTTTTCTCGTTGTATTCGCCAAAAATTTTATTGCTGATCTCGCTTTGAGCCTTTTTTGATGAATTTACAAGATAAAAAGCAAGGTGCCTTTCGCTGATGCCTATTGGGATTTTATATGTATTTGGCATCAAAAAGCCATCACTCACTGGAGCAAGGGCGTTATATTCGTTATTTAGCTTAACTGGATCAAGTCCTAGCTGGGCGGCGATCTGGTTTAAAAAAACGATAGTCGTTTCACCTGGTATTAGCGTTATCTCGGTTAAAGCTGCTTTTGATTTTGCAAGTTTTTTTAAAAAATCAACCCTTGAAATTTTATCTTGGCCGATCTCTATCCAGCCAGATTGCGGAGAGCCGATAAAAAGTATGGCGTACTTGTCTATCACGCTTAAGTTAAAGTTGCGATTAGCTAAATAAGATATAATCTCGCCCACACTTCCCTTTGGTATAAAAACGACCTTGCTTGTGTTTATAGGGCGTGCCAAATAGACAAAAATACTTAGGAAAATGATGGCTACGATATCAAAAAAAATGTCTAAATATGGCTTTTTAATAAAATTTTTTATCATCTTGATTCTTTCATTTATCTTACTTTTAAAATACGGCATAAAAATTAACGATTTCGAGTTTTACGGCGTAAAATTGGAGCAATTATATATAAAATTAGATAAAAAAATAATTGCAAGAGCAAAGCAGATAAGGCTTCCAAATTTTAAGAAAGAGAGCAAGCAAAAAAGCAGCGACGAGCGCCTTTTAAACCTTAGTAAAAGCGTAGATTTTATAGATACGATTTTTCAAGAAATTTCACTTGAAAATGTGCAAATAGGAGATGATTTTAAACTAAAAATTCTATTTTTAGATGATATATTTTTTGTTGATAGCCCTTATTTAAACGTGGATATAAAATTCCAAAACGAACAGCAAGACGGAATAGATCTTTTTAGCGTTAGAAATTTAAGCTTTAAGGATTTTAACGTAAGCATTAGTGGCGAAGGAAGTGCAGATTTTGATAAAAATGACTATAAATTTGAAGGAAATTTCACCTCTCATGAGCTGCGCGGTAAGCTAAATTTTGCTCTAAAAGATACATTTTTAACTTACAAAGCTTACGATGTCGAGGCTGGAAGTATTAAAAACTTCATTGATGAGCTTGATAGACGCATAGAGCTAAATAGTGAAGTTAAAAACTGGATATATGGATACATCGTTGCTGATGATTACGAGCTAAAAGAGATAAATGGCAAGGCTGATCTAGCTAAAAATAACTTTTATCTAAATGATCTAAATGCCACCGCAAATACTAAAAATTTGCTCGTTAAATTTGAAAAAGACTTGCCAGCCGTAAATGTAGGTGAGGCAAATATCACGCTTAAAAACTCAAAGCTTAAATTTGATCTTATTTCGCCTATTTACAAGGGTAAAAAGCTTGATGGCTCAAGCGTTGTGATAAATAATATCTTTGATGAAAAAAGCGCAAATTTAGAGCTTTTTATAAAGACAAAATCAATTTATGATGAAGCTATAAATGAGATATTAAAAGCCTATAAGATCGTCGTGCCAGTAAAACAGCTTAGCGGAAAAATGGATGCTAGCTTAAAAATTTTGATAAAACTAGACGAGAAAAGCTTAGAAAATTTTGATGAAAAAAGCGTCATTGCAAATGGAGAATTTAAGCTAAGTGATGCGGTTTTAGAAATAGCTGGAAGTAAATTTAATACCAAAAATACTCTCGTAAAGCTCATAAATACGATGAATTTAAACATCGATGCTACTGGCTTTGGGCTTGAGTTTTTTAAAGCAAATGCCAAGGCTGATATAAATTTACAAAAAAGTACTGGCGAGATAAAAGGCGTGATAGAAAGCTTTGATCTAAAAGAGAAAAATGATGAAATTTTAACTTTTAAAAATGAGCCGTTTAGCGCATTTTTAGACTTTAGCAAGGCTGGTGAAACTTTGCTTAAGATAGAGCCATTTGGGCTTGATATGAGCTTTGGCAGTGAAAGCAAAATAGCAACAAAAAATAGTAAATTTTTCATAGAGAGCTCGCCTGCTTTAAAGCAAAACGGCGTGCGTGGTTTTGATGAACTTAGTATAAAAAGTAAGGATTTTACTGATCTTGAGATTTTTGCCAAAGAGGTAAACTTTGACTTGCCGTTTTTAGATAAAAATGGCTCAAAATATGAAAACGATGATCTAAAAATTTTAGTCTCAAAAGCTGGCGTAAAGGTAGATAGCTCAAGCAAAAAGCTAAGCCTAGATATAAAAGAAAAAGCCATAAACGTAAAAACCAAAGATCTAAATTTGCTAGTGCTTGACGATAACAAAACCAGCGAGCAAAGCACACCGCTTGAGCTTTTAGCAAAAAATGGCGATATCATTTTAAGGGATCTAAACAAGACCTTGCCATTTGCTAGCTTTAGCGCCGAGAAAAAGGGCAAAAGCACCTCGCTAAATGGGCTAGCAAAACAAGGAAGAGTTGGCTATTTTAACGATGAAAAGAGTATAAATTTAGACGCAACCGACATAAGCGGAGAATTTATAAACGACCTTTTTGGCATCAAGAGCTTTGAGGGTGGTAAATTTCGCCTAAAAATGCTTGGAGAAAACTCTAAGAATTTCAAGGCAGAGGTGAGATTTTTTGATACTTTTTTAAAGGATTATATCTTTTATCAAAGGCTACTTAGCTTTTTAAACTCAGTTCCATCTCTTCTTAGCTTTAAAACGCCTGACTTTAACGACAAGGGCTTTACTGTTAAAAATGGTAAAATTTTACTCACTAGAAATGGCGATATGATCGAGTTTTTGGCGATTGAAATGATAGGCACAAGCGCTGATATCGGCGGACGTGGTACGATCGATCTAAAGAGTAAAAAGATAAACATCGACCTTGAGCTAAAGTTACTAAAAGACGCTAGCAGTATCATTGATAAAATTCCACTGGTAAATCAAATAATCCTTGGCAAGGACCGCTCGCTCTCAACAGTCATCGCCATACGAGGCACTACCGATAAGCCTGAATACTCGACGCAGATCCTGCAAGACGCTCTGCTTTCGCCACTAAAGATAATAAGAAACGTGATTCAGGCTCCGTTTTTGATATTTGAGTAAAAATTACTGATTTTGATAATTGTATAAGTATATAATTTTTAGATCACCATGAGTTATTTAAAATTTAATATAAACTTTAATAAAAAAGTATTTTATTAAAGTTTATTTGGTGCTTTAGATAACGTTATTTTAATCTTTTTGATAAAAATTTAATGATTTGAAATTTCTCATTTGAAAGTTTTTTTGTAATTATTACTGTTAAATCATAATCTTTTAAAACAAAGAAAACTGTATAAGTATCATTATTTTGCATATACCAAACCCAAAATTGGCTATTAAAACCATAATAAGGAAGCTTATCATTAAACATTATTCCGCCTAATTCATTTAATGCAAGTTTGCTTCCTTGAAAATCTATAAAATCATAATTTTTTTCAAGTTGCGCAGGGCTAAAAAACTTGGGATCAAATATTCTGCCTATGATATTCTTGCGAAATATAAATTCTGGTTGATTATTGCTATCTTTTACAATTTGATTAAATTCTTTTGTTTTTAAAAAAATAAAAGGACAAAAAATAAAAATTAAAATAAGAAAGAATATAGCTTGATGCTTTTGAGTATCATTGAACAAATCAAAAATTTTTTCATGAAAAACAAATATAACGACAATAATCATAATAGCAATAATCGTATCTCTGTTTAATTCAGTACTCAAAAAAATCAAACAGCAAATGCTAAAAAACAAGATAACAAAAAATTTAATACGGATTTATTTCCAAGCGTGTATATTAGAAGGAAAAAGCCTGATATTATTACACTAATATACATTAATTGATTAAAAGACAAAAAATATTTTACATCACATATATCAAAACCAAAATTGATGATCTCAATAATATCTCTTATAATAAGGTAAATAAATAAAAAAGCAAAAAAAGATGAAATATTTTTAAAAGACTCTGTAATATTTTTTAAAAATTCAATATTTATACGGCCTCTATTATAAAAACAAAAATCTCATAAAAATTTACTTCATCTCAAGGCGCATCAGATACATATCCTCGCCGTCAGTTACCTTTAAATTTTGGCTCTTGCACTTTGGACAGGTGAAGTCATTTTCGCTAAGCTCACCGCCAAATCCGCAATCCAAACACTCTACAACAATGCCTTGTAAATTTATGACAAGCTCAGCGTTTTCACAGATCGTACCAGTCTTATAAACGTCAAATGCACTCTGCAAATAATGAGGCTCCACTCCGCTTAAACGGCCAACCTTTATCTCGATCTTGCTTATCTCTTTTGTGTTTTCTTTGGCGGCATTTTTCTCGCAAAGGCTAACTAAATTTTGAACGATACTAAGCTCGTGCATTAGCAGATCCTTGGTAGTAACTCGCCCTTTGGTGGCTCGAGGAATCTTCTTGATTTATAGGCGTTTTCGATGATGACACGCTCGTTTTTTGCTTCCATTACTTCGCCTATTATCATCGCGTTTTGATCAAATTCTCTTAAAATTTTAAGCGCGTCCTCAGCCTGGCTCTCATCAACTGCCATCACAAAAGTGCCCTCATTTGCAAGTTCATAAGGCTCAAATCCAAATAGCTCACAAATGCCCATCACTTCGTCTGCGACCTTGATATTTTCTTCAAAGACTAAGATGTCAAATTTGTTAAATTTAGTCCACTCGTTTAGCACTGCGCTTAGTCCGCCCCTGGTCGCATCACGCATGGTTTGCGGTTTTATGCCAGAGCTAAGTAGCTTTAAAGCAACCTCTTTTAAGCTCTTGCAGTCACTTTTTAGATCAAGCCCAAGTTCAAATTCTTCTCTTGCTGCTAGCACCACGCCGCCGTGTCTGCCAACATCTCCAGAGATTAAAATTTTAGCCCCTGCCTTTAAATTTTTAAGCTCCACACCCTCGCAAACTATCTCGCCGATGCCTGCTGTGTTTATAAAAATTTTATCGCATTTGCCCTTTGGCACGACCTTCGTATCGCCGCAAACCACGCTTACACCGCTCTCTTTGCAAGTTTTAGCAAGCGAGCCAAGCACGCGCTCAAGCTCTTCTATACTAAGCCCTTCTTCGATGATGAGAGAGCAGCTTAGGTATTTAGCGCTTGCACCAACCATCGCTAGGTCGTTTATCGTGCCGCAAGCCGCGATCTTACCGATGTCGCCACCGTTAAAAAAAATGGGAGTTACCACAAAGCTATCGGAGCTAAAAGCGATCTTGCCGTTTAAATTTAATATCGCTGAGTCGTTACTCTGTCTTAAAATTTCGTTATCAAAAATTTTAAATATCGTCTCGTTTATAAGCGAGTTCATCTCCTCGCCGCCGCCGCCGTGACTTAGCATTATCTTTTTCATTAAATTCCTTAACCAACTCTTGCGTATTTAAAATATGCCGCACAAGCGCCCTCGCTTGAGACCATGCACGATCCTATCGGATTTTGCGGGTTGCAGACCTTGCCAAAGACTTTGCACTCTGTCGGTTTTGCTAACCCTCTTAAAATTTGCCCACAAATGCATGCCTTGCTCTCGCTAGCACTCTCTACACTGCAGTCAAACTGCACTCCGGCGTCAAGGTAGGCAAATTCATCTTTTAGCTTCATGCCACTTTGCGCTATCTCGCCAAGGCCTCTCCAGACAAAGTCGCACGGCTCAAAGTATTTAGCTATGAGCTCTTTTGCCTTGACGTTGCCCTCTTCTTTAACCGCCCTTGCGTACTCGTTATAGACTTCATAAGTGCCTGCGTTTTGCTGACGGACTAAATTTAGCACACTTGCCATGATGTCAAGCGGCTCAAAACCGCTAATGGCGATAGGTCTTTTAAATTCGCTCGCTAACTCTTTGTAAATTTTGCTACCCGTGATGACGCTCACGTGGCTTGGGCCCAAAAATGCGTCTATCCTCACGTTTTCGTCGCTCATTATAGCTCTAACTGGAGCTGGGACGGTTACGTGATTTATATGAAAATATAAATTTTTAATGCCCTCTTGCACCACTTTTTCAACTAAATTTGCGCTCATCGGAGTCGTCGTCTCAAAGCCAATGGCAAAAAATATGACCTTTTTGTCTGGATTTTGCTTAGCGATATTTAGCGCATCAAGTGGCGTGTAAAGCGCCCTTATGTCGTGCCCCTCGCCGCGAAGCTTTTGCAAGCTTGTCTTTGAGCCAGGCACTCTTAGCATATCAGCTAGCGTACAAAAGATCACATTCTCCATGCTAGCAAGCTTACAGGCTTCGTCTATGCGGCTCTTTGGCATCACACAGACCGGACAGCCTGGGCCATGGACGAAATTTATATGCTCTCCAACTAAGTTTGGCAGTGCAAATTTCATAATGCTATGCGTGTGACCACCGCAAATTTCCATGATATTTAGGGGCTTTGTGCTCTCTTTTTGTATGAGTTTTGAAAGGGCTAGGATTAAATTTTTATCGCGAAAGCCATTTATAAGATCCATCAAATTTTCCCCGCGTCCATATCCTCGGCGATCTTTTGATAGACCTCCAAGCTCTCAAGCGCAAACTGCGTATCGATCTTTTGCATAGCGTAACCTACGTGAATTAGCACATATTCGCCAACTTTTACCTCTTCAGAGATGAGATCTAGGCTTACCTTTCTAGTAACACCCAAGGTCTCGACAGTAGCAACGTTATTTTCATCTATTTCTATTACTTTTGAAGGGATTGAGAGGCACATTATCTTAGCTCTTTTTTAAATTCCAAATAACTTATCCATTTATCGATACCTTCGCCTGTTTTGCTATCTATCACAAAGATATCAACCTTTGGATTTAGTTTTCTAGCGTCGTTTTTCACGCGCTCGATATCAAAGTCAAAATGCGGTGCAAGCGAAGCTTTTGTGATGAGAAGCACATCAGCAGCCCTAAACATCACTGGATATTTGCTCACCTTGTCATCGCCCTCTGGCACTGAAAGAAGCACAGCGTTAAAATGTGAGCCAACATCGTAGCTTGCAGGACAGACTAAATTTCCAACATTTTCTATAAAGACTAGATCGAGATCGTTTAGCGGCAAATGATGAAGCCCTTCATGCACCATAAATGCGTCCAAGTGACAGGTCTGACCTGTGCTTATCTGATGAGCCTTTGCGCCAGCTTTTACTATGCGATCAGCATCTTGATTTGTCTCCAAATCGCCCTCAACAACACCTACTTTAAACTTACTAGACTTTATCGTAGCCTCTAAAAGCGTCGTCTTACCAGCACCTGGGCTACTCATTAAATTTACGCAAAGTATCTTTTTCTCATCAAGATGGGCTCTGTTGTGAGCGGCCTCTTTGTCATTTTCAGAGAGAATTTTCTCTATCACATCTATGGTTTTGCTCTCGTTTAGCACAGGGTGTGCGTGAGCCTCGTGGCTATGTTCGTGCGCGTCATGAGCGTGATCTGTATGCCCATCATGAGTGTGCGAGTGCGAGTGAGTAGTACCATCAGCATGAGTGTGAACGTGGGCGTGATTACCCATTGAACAACCGCAATCTTTACACATTTTTTCATCCTTTTTTATTAATTTATGGAGATTTTAACTCTTAAATTTAAAAATAAAATTAAAATTTAGGAGTTTTTGCAAATAGATCAAAATTAATTAATTTATTTAAATTTTTATTTAAATTTAAAAATATAAATGAAATTTGCAAAAGAATTTTGACTAAATTTACTTTACTCTTTTTGCCTAATCTCATCCAACTTATCAAAATTTTCATCACCAAGTAGTTTTTTACTATTTTTTTGGGCATTCTTTTGGATTATTAGATCCTTTAGTCTAGCTTTGCCATTATCCATTACCATCAAAACAGCATACGCTTCAACATCCTCTTCTCTCATTTCATCTTCAGTATTAGCTGCACTATCAGGCGACATATAAAAGTGCTCTATGCCGTATTTTACGAGCGAGTAGCCATCATATCTACCAGCTAAAAACACTCCATTCTCTGGCTTGCTTGCACTAAATTTAGCAAAGCCGTAAGTTCCATTAACATCTGGCTTTAAAATAGCATAAACTCTAGCCCCGTCTCTTACTCTATCATCGTATTGGTCGATATAGCGGTTATACTCATCATTTTCGTCAAAATTTCTTGAATGAAAATTTGAAAATTCATAGTTTAAATCAACATAGTTTCCACGAAAAAGATCTCTTGGGTCGTAAAGATTTACCCTTACTCTTGCCTCTTGCCCAAAATAAAGTGGCATAAGTGCGTAGCCAAGCATAATGCCAATAAGCAAAATTTGAAAAACTACAGCTACTATTAATACTTTTATCTTCATTTTTTACGTCCTTTTCTAGCGACAACTAGTACTATGAAAGCAAACACCATAAATAGCGCCGTAGCACCAATATAATCGCCTATGAGTTGGAAATACCTCGCGGCTGCAACCAAAAATATCATACAAAGACCAAGTTTTAACTCACCCTTTTTGATAAGAACCGCAGCTGTTATGATATTTGCGAGCGAAAAAAATATATTTGCGTAGCCAGGACCGTAGCTAAAGATAAATGGCAACGACACGAGCAGTGCCCCAAGCAGCAAACCACTCTTATTTTTTTCTTTAAAAAATAGTGCAAAATAAGCAACACTAAATAGGATAAAGACAAAGCCAAAATTGCTTTTAAAAAACGACTTCACAAACCAAAGCTCTTCATCTCCAACCTCAAATAAATTTCTTTCTTCAAATAAAAGCAGACAAAGCAACAACACAAAAACGCCAAAATTTTTACCAAATTCTTTCGTAAATGCGCCAAGCCCTACTCTAAATTTATCTAGTAGCGGCGAAATACTAATAAGTAAAAGTGCATAAGATAGCGATACGATCGCAACCATCGGAAGTCCAAACAAAAATCCATAATCAAATATCGCCCTAAAACCACTAATGTAGCCGCAAAATGAAATGATGTATATAAAAATATCTATAAAAAGCACAAAAGCAAGCCATTTTGAGTCGTCTTTGTAAAGCGTATATGCGCCAAGTACTATAAAAATGATAAAGCCAAAACCAAAGTCGCCCTGATAAGCTATCATAAAAAACCAAACTGTCGCAAAGATAAGGCTTTGGGCTACCAACACACCTTTTTTACTAGCAAAAGAAACCGCAAACGCTCCGATACTCCAAAGCAAGATACCGCCACTTGGCTCATCGCTAATGTTATAAATTTGAGCAATAAGAGCAATCGCCGCACCAAAGCAGAAATTTCCAAGAAAAAACATCGCCGTTGATAGATTTTCCTTTCCCTTTGCAAGATAGTAAATTCCACCAAAATTTACAAGCCCAAGTACAAACAACACAAGTGCTAAACGTCCTAGTCTTGGTATCTCTTCCCAGTTTGCACCAACGAGCGTAAAAAAGGCTAGCGCAAAAAAGAGATATGCTACGAGCTTTAGGACAAAACTTATCTTGTCACTATGGGCATCAGGGTCGATGTCGTATAAATTTGCTATTTTTATAGCGGTCTCTTTATCGACTATGCCGTCACTTTGCCACCGATCCAGCTCTTTTGTTAGAAAAATTCTATTTAAAAAGTTCATTATTCACACTCTCTTTTATAAGATATACAAAAACCAAATTTCTAGCCAGTGTCTTAAATGCCGTATTTATGTCCATTGACACTGCCTTAAAAAATATAATTGTGATTTAAAATATAAAAAAATACAGAAGCTAAAATGCTGCCGATAATAAAAATTTTTAGCAAGGTAGCTTGGGCCAGGCTCCTAAGCTTTGCTTTAAAAATTTCTCGCTTAAGTCTAAACCCAAGTAAAAAGAAAAAAACGGCCATCAAACTATCATTTACCAAAAGGATAAGGGGCTTTTGTATCGGCGATTTACCAAAATTTAGCCTTGTATCGATTTGTAAAAATGAGTTATAAAAACTGCTTAAAAAAACATTTTCAAAGATAAATGTCACTAAAGCAACAGCGATAAGAAAGATACCACCGCTAGCTTCACCTATAAAAAAATCCCAAAAATTCCTAAAACCCATAAAGACCCTTAAAAAACTAAAACCTAGGAATAGCTGCCCTTGTGAGTTTAGAAAATTTTACACCCTTTAAGCCGGCGATCCTTTCAGCAAAGCGTTCAATTTTGCCAGCCTCGCCTCTTATTGAAATCGTTTCTAAGCAGTTATGATGATCGACATGAACATGGTTTGTGCAGATGATTTTCACATCAGAGCTATGCTCTATATCCATCTTTTTATTCACCAAATCGTTGTGATGATGCATATAAATGAGCGTCAAAACCCCGATCAACTCCTCACTAGCGTCCTTCCAGCTATCACTTACGATCTTTTCACGGATCAAATCCCTTGTAAATTCACTCCTAGAAGCGTAGCCTTGTTCGCTAACTTTTCTATCTAGTTCGTCTAGTAATTGACTAGGCAAAGAAACACTAAAACGTATAACACTATCCATTTTTTGCTCCTTTCTTGTTTGATTACCGTTTATAATCATTATACATCACTTATTAGAAAATGTGGATAAATAATAATAAATTTGCCCTAAATTTACGTTAGAATCGTTACTACAGAATTTCTTATTGATATAAAATTTCAAATTTGCTTTAGTAAATTTTTTGTAAATAAGTTCAAGTAAAGTCTTATTTTGAAAAACTCCACCGCTTAGCAAAATTTCCATTTTTTCTTTTTTTGAAATTTCAAAAATAATATCAGCCAAGCCATTTATAAATGCCGTCGCAGCCACTCTTGGCTCATCTTTTAAAGCACTTTTAAAAGCTTCTTTAAAGCCTATAACTCCATTATCTAGACTAAATTTATAACACACATCTAAATTTTTATCATAAAGTGCTTCAAGCCTCATGCCACTCTCACCTTCAAAACTTGAGTGAAAAAGCCCACAAATAATCGCTCCAAATGCGTCAAATATCCTACCAACCGAGCTAGTCTTTATTAAGTTTAATCCTTTTTGCTCCATTTTTTTAAAATTTGCAAGCATTTTTTCATCAAAATTTACTAAAAATTTACCAGCTTCGTCCTCAAGAGAGTATTTTAAAATAATAGAATATGCGATTAGATAAATATTTTTGATGCTGTTTTCGCCCCCAAATAGGCTAAATTTATCAAAGTGATAAACGCGCTCAAAGCTCTTGCTATCTAGCCTAAAGACCTCGCTACCCCAAATTTTGCCATCTTCCCCGTATCCAGTGCCGTCAAAACAAAAGCCAAGGTACTTTTTATCTGCTAGATCGTTTTCAAAGATCACGCTTAGCAGATGCGCGTAGTGGTGCTGCAAATAAACTAGCTCAAAGCCCTGATCCTTCGCCCATTTTGTATTTAAAAAATTTGGATGCAGATCGGCTATAACTTTGTCTATTTTTAGATCATAAGTCGTTTCAAAAAGGGTAAAAATATCCTTAAATCTATCAAAAGTCGCTACGTTTTTTAGATCGCCGATATACGGGCTAATCATCAAAAGTCCGTCTTTGTATATACAAAATGAGCTTTTTAGCTCGGCTCCAAGGGCTAAAAATGTCCCTTTTTGCTTAAAATTTGTATGGATGAAATTTGGATTTAGCCCACGGCTTGTCCTTGTAAAAATCGTCTCATCACCAGCACAAAATGCGATACTATCGTCACTTGGCGAGTAAATTTCTCGGTCGTGATCAAGGTAAAAGTCTATGACGTCACCTAGCTTTTCTCTTAGCTCGCTATCGTCTTTTATCACAACTTCACCTGATATGTTTGCGCTAGTTGCAATGATGTCGTGCAAAAGATAGTCAAATAGCAAAAGATGTATGCCACTAAATGCAAGCATAACGCCAAGCTTGTTTAAATTTGGAGCGACACTTTTTGCGATATTTGAGCCATTTTTTGCTTCAAGCAAGACGATCGGCTTTAAATTTGAGCTAAGAAGCTTCGCCTCTGCTTCTGAAATTTGCGCTATTTTTCTAGCGTTTTGTAAATTTTTACTCATCAGAGCAAAGGGCTTGCTTGGGCGGTGCTTTCTGGCTCTTAGCTCGCAAACTGCAGCTTCATTTGTCGCGTCGCAAACTAGATGAAAGCCACCAAGCCCCTTAATGGCTAAAATTTTACCCTCGTTTATGAGCTTAGCCGCCTCTTTGGCTGCTTCGTTCTCGCTAGCCAAGACTTTACCAAATTTATCTTTTAGATAGAGTTTTGGTCCGCAGTTTGGGCAAGAGATCGGCTCTGCGTGGTAGCGGCGATTAAGCGGGTCTTTGTACTCGCTCTCACAAAATTTACACATCTTAAACTCGTTCATCGTCGTATTTACCCTGTCATAAGGCAATGCTTTGATGATGGAAAATCTCGGTCCGCAGTTGGTGCAGTTTATAAATGGGTATTTGTAGCGTGGATTTGCGGGGTCATAAAACTCGCGCAAACAGTCGTCACAAAGTGCGTAATCAGGCAAAATAGGCGCTTGCTTAGTTGCTGACTTTGAGGCGATGATCTCAAGCTTTTCATAAATTTTATCTATCTTAAATTTATGCAGTTCATCGATCCTAGCCAGGGCTGGCAGCTTCTCATAAAGCTCTTTTTCAAAAGCCAAAAAGCTAGCCTCTTCGCCGCTAAAATTTAGCTTCACACCCTCATCGTCATTGTAAATTTCACCAACTAGCTTAAGATTATGCGCTAAAGTATAGACAAAAGGTCTAAAGCCAACGCCTTGAACTAAGCCTTTGATCTCATATCTAAAGCTTGATCTCAACGCCAAATCCGGGGTCAAAATTTGTTTTTATATTTGGGTTTAGGTGCTTTTTTATCAAGTTGCTAACTACCTTATTATAAAATAAATCCCCGCTTAAAATAATATTTTTGATATTAAATTTATCTCGTTTTTCATAGCTAAAATCGCTCAAAAAATGTGCCAAAGACTCGGTGCAACCAAAGCTGATGTTCTTCTCTCCAGCACCAGCAAGGATGAATGAAATGATACTTTTTACAAACTTAACCCCGTCTAAACCAAAGTCATCTTTCATCTTATAATCGATCCTAACGCCCTTTTGACCGCTAAAATCAGCTGCCATAAGAAGCAAATTCTCCCCTGCTTTTTTAAAGTCATCACTTAAACCAAGCAAGCGTCCGGCTATGCAAAACAGCGAGAAAAAGCTAGCGTTTGAGCTAAATTTACCGCTTGGCAAGGTGTGCTCTTTACTGAAGTTTTCAAGTAGCCTTTCGCCGCCCTCCTCGGCTCTTATGAACTCATAAATTTCTTCAAAGCTACTAAATTTTGGCAAAAATAGAAGCTGCGTTTTGCTTGATTTTGAAAGCAGGCAAATTTCGTCATCACTAAATTTGCTAAATTTTAGTCCCAAAGCTATATCGCTTAAACTCTCAAGCTCAAATTTCTCATCTTTTGTATAGAAAAATGGGCTTAAAACTGCGCTGTTTTCAAGCAAAGCAAGCCTTGAAAGAGCGTTTTTTTGCTCCTTTACTTTAACGCTTAAAAAGCTAAAATTTTCTTTATTTAGCTGCTCGCAAATGGCGTAAAGAAAAAGATCATTTGGTGCCATCACGTCAAAAAATAGCGGTGCATCCTCGTGATTTTGCCTATAAATAGCTGTTGTCTTTAGTGCCAAAAGTGGCTTTTCAAAGCTAGCTAAAAATGTCAAAGCTCTATCATCGGCGATAAAAATTTTTGGTAGCTGCTTTAAATTTACAGGCATCAAGAAATTTACATCAAAATTTACGCCAAGAGAAATTTCATATAAATTTTTATCTTGCTCTACGCAAACGCCCTTGCCGTTTTTTAATAAATTTAGGCAAGCTTTGAGCTTTTCATTAAAATTACCAAGCGTTATCTCGCCCTCAAATTTACTCTCACATAGCACGCCACTTTCATTTAAAATAGCCTTTTCACTAGCCAAAAAGGCACTCGCTTGAGTTGGAGTTAAGCCACTAAATTTTATCTCACTTATCTTGCTATCTTCATCAAGCTCACTTGCAGCCAAGACCTCACTGTGCTTTATAAAAAGACTAAAAGGCAAGAGTGCGCTTGCTTTATTTGCCACGCTCTCAAGCTCACTGGCATTACCACTTACCTTTAGACAAATTTCATCATCTTTGCACTTTAGACTATGAGCTAGATCGCCAGCAAGCAAGCGTAAAAATGGCACCAGAAACGAAGCGTTCTTGTGGCAAGTAAATTTAAAAGCAAGTATCATTTTAAACCTTTTTTAGCGTATTCATCAACTATATCATTTAGGGTAAAATTTGCCACCTTTTCGCACTTAAAATCAAGCTCTTTTAAGTGATCAAGCAGCGTTTTTTCTAGGATGTTAGAAGCTTTTATCACTTCATCTGAGAGGCTAAAATTTGATGATTCTATGCGGCTAGGCACGATGCCTAAGATTTTGGTTGTCGGCCTGTCGCCTGCAAGCTCCATTAGATGAAGGGTTTGAAGCATCTCGATCTCGTGAGCCGAGCCGTCCCAACTGATAAAATTTGGCACGTTTAGAAAGTCGAAAAAATAAACATCGCCCACGCTTGCGCCATTTGCGCTAATGCAATCAACGACGATAAGATAGTCAAATTCGCTTATTATGTGAGTTAGAGCGAGGGCTAAAGTGCCCCCGTCCATTAGAGTAAGCTCGTTTTTAGAACTTGTAAAGTTATAGTTTTTAGCCATCAAATTTACAAAATGAACACCTATGCCCTCATCGGCAAACATCACGTTGCCGATACCAAGAACCAGCACTCTCATCAGTGTTCTTTTACAAATTTATAGCCACTAACGATAGCGTCCATTGCTCCATTTTTGCCTTTAACAGCGTTAAATACCGCCATATAAACATGAATAGGCACAAAAATCATAATGACCCACATACAAATTCTATGTATCGTTCTAACATTTGCTAGTCCGCCCATAAGCTCTTCAAAAAACCTAGCTGGCTCATAAAGCGCTCCGCCAAGTCCCTCATGATAAACATGAACATAAAGCACAAGACCGCTTAGGCAAATAAGAGTCAAAATAAGATAAAAGAAAAAGTATGAGGCAAACTGCAAAGGATTATAAACGCCCCTTAAATGCGGATGTGGCCCCATAAAAAGATAGTATTTGATCTGTGCGATCCAAATTTTTGGATTTAGAAAATCAACCACACTCATCCACTCTTTTTTGCTGTGTTTATCAAAGACAAATAGATAAAATTTAAAGATAAACGCTGCTATTAGCACAAAACCAGCGATCTGGTGAGCCATACGCCACTTTGCTTGCATAAAATTTGTAGGCTCGCTCGTGATCTCTGGACTCACAAAAACGTACGAGATATAGTAGCCGCTCACAACTAAAAGTGTGATCGCTGCAAATCTAATCCAGTGTGTCAGCCTAACACCGATGGAGAATTCGTATTCGCTGATTCTATCAGCATTTTTATGTGACATATTCTCTCCTTACAAATTTGGATTTATCTTATAAGTACTCAAATCATTTCCCTTTGTATCCATAACATGCACAGCACACGCGATGCAAGGATCGTAAGAGTGAATTTTTCGTATTATCTCAAGTGGTTTTGAAAGATCAGCGATCTTTAAACCAACTAAGCACGCTTCGTAGCTTCCCATTTGATTTTGTGCGTCTTTTGGAGAGGCGTTCCAAGTGCTTGGCACGACTGCTTGCCAGTTTGTGATAACACCATCTTTTATGCGGCACCAGTGGCTAAGCGCACCTCTTGGAGCATTGCCTTGGAAATTTCCTTTGTACTCTTTTTTGTTATCGATTACATATTTTGTGCAAGTCTCTTGATCTGATTTTAAATTTTCGATCAAAGCATTAAATGCATCCATTGTATGCTCTGCTACTACTTTTGCCTCGAGCATACGAGTAGCGGTTCTGCCTAGAGTTGAGAAAACTGCACTTAATGGCAAGCCACTCTTTGCTAAAAATTCGTCAACTACTTTTTTAACTCTCTCGTTGCCTCTAGCATAGTTTATAACGATACTTGCTATTGGACCCACTTGCATAGGCAAGCCATCATATCTTGGTGCTTTGATCCAGCTATATTTGCCTTTTGTATCAAAAAGCTTACTATGAGCTAGTTTACCCTCGGCATCTATGCTCTCACCGTCAATAAGACCTGTGTAGTTTGCCTCAGTCTCGCCGTCATATGGATGAAGCGCTTTGTCGTTTTTATACCAAGACCTAGTAGCTTCTTCAGTGATTTTATTTTCATCAATATCATAAACCTTGTTAAGATCGCCATTTAAGATGTAGCCACCTTTAAATAGATGATCATTTTTGCCGATCAAAAACTCATCGTAGCAGAGTAAATTTGCCACACCAGCATCGTTTAGAACGCTTGGCTCGTTTGCATAAGCCTTAGCCGCCATCAAAATGTCTGGATAGTAAGCTCTATCGACAAATTCTTTGATCTCAGCAAATTTGCTCATATATTCGCCCATTCTAGCTGGATCCATAAGATCCATCACGCAAGTCACGCCGCCAACTGTTAGGCTTTGTGGATGTGGGTTTTTCGCGCCAAAGATCGCCATCATCTGAGCTGCTGTTCTTTGAATTCTAAGGCACTCTAAGTAGTGTGAGAGGACGATTAAATTTTGCTCTGGCGTAAATTTATATGTGCTATGTCCCCAGTATGCGTTGGCAAATGGTCCAAGATTGCCCTTTTTAACAAAGGCTTCAACCCTCTCTTTTACCTCTTTTAGCTTGTCAGCTCCCGTGGCAAACGGAAGATCAGTATATTTAAACGCCTCTTCGCTAGCTTTATGCACATCTGCGCTTAGTGCAGAGACCACATCTGCCCAGTCCATGCCGTGAAGTTGATAAAAGTGCACGATGTGATCATGAAGATATAAAGCTGCGTTCATAAGCGTTCTAGTTAGCTCTGCATTTAGTGGAGGCTTGATGCCAAGGGCATTTTCAACCGCGATGATGCCTGCTCGGTAGTGTGAATATGTGCAAACACCACAAATTCTTTGCATGAAAAAGCCAGCATCTCTTGGATCTCTACCTTTTACGATCTGCTCTAAACCACGCCAAAGAGTTGAGCCAGAATACGCCTCTTTTACAATATTATTTTCATCTACGACAACTTCTATTCTTAAGTGTCCCTCGATACGTGTTATAGGGTCTATTACTATTCTTTTTTCACTCATTTTTTCGCCTTATTCTTTATCTTTACTCATAGAAGCTATAACAGCGTGAGCTGCTATGCCAATGCCTGTAAGAGCTAAAATTCCAATGCCAACTTTATCGCTGACATTATCAGCTCCAAGACCCAAAACAGTATCAAAGAGTCTATCTGCCATAGGCTCTTCAAATGGTCCCATCGTATCCCAGAAGTCTGGCTCTGAGCAGCCTATACAGCCGTGACCTGCTTGAACTGGCCACGATGTGTGCTGGTTAAATCTCTCGCGTGAGCAGTTATTAAAAGTATATGGACCTTTGCAACCTACTTTATATAAGCAGTAGCCATTTTTTGCGCCTTCATCGCCGAAGTTTTGGACAAACTCGCCAGCGTCAAAGTGACCACGTCTTTCGCAAAGATCGTGAATTCTTAAGCCATAAGCCCATTTTGGCCTATTGTAAACATCAAGCGCTGGAAGTGTGCCAAAAAGTAAGAAGTGAAGCACGTTGCCAACGATATTTTTCTCACTTGGTGGACAGCCCGCAACATTAATAACTGGCTTATCAGTTACCTTTGAAAGTCCGACTGAATTTGATGGGTTTGGCCTTGCAGCTTGAATGCCACCAAAGCTAGAACAGGTGCCGATCGCAAAGATAGCAGCTGCGTCTTTTGAAGCATTTACAGCATGAGTTTTACCTGTTGTGCCATGAGGTCCAACAGTTAAGAAATTTTCAGTCGCACCAGTTGGAATACCTCCCTCAACTAGCAAAATGTATCTGCCTTTGTATTTTTCGATCGCGCTCTCTAAATTTTCTTCAGCCTGCCAACCAGAGGCTGCCATGATAGTTTCGTGATATTCAAGGCTTATGTAGTCAAATATAAGACTATCTATGCTTGGAGCATCGGTTCTTAGTAAGCTCTCACTACAGCCTGTGCATTCTGCCATATGAAGCCATATCACAGGAAGCCTATCGCTAAGCTCAGCAGCACGAGCAACCATCGGTGTCATCACACTTGGTAGAGCCATAAAAGCTGTCATCGCACCAGCCCACTTCATAAAATCACGCCTCGTAAAGCCCTTCTCTTTTAAAAGCTGCGCAATACTCGAGTCGCTTTTCATCTTAGGCAACGCACTAAGCTCACTTAAGCGTCTATCTATCTTTTGACGCAAGTCATTATTCATATAAGCTCCTTTGCTTGAAAATTTTACTTTTGTTAATAATATCTTTGTTTAAAGAAGTAAAAAATTATTTTATAAAATTAATATTTATAATTAAATAAATTTTAACTAAAAAATTTGAAATCCATTTTTTGCGATATATTTTTAAAATATAAAAAATAATATTTTGAGAAATTTGATTTTAATTTGATGAATTTTCAATATTTTAAGCATATTATTCTGAAAGTAAATATCAACTATAATTTTTAATGATTTTTAAAAATTTAGCATATTTAAGGCGAGAGAATTTTTTGAGATATAAATTTTTAAAAGCCCAAATTGATTAAATTTTAGGCTTTTAAAGTTGCATTAAAATGGCCAGATAGCTTCCATGAGCCTTGTGCCCCAAGGTTTTTTGGTAGATTTGTCTAGCTCACCCTCTGTTTTATATAAAATTTTAGCATCAGCTATATATTTTGAGTCGATTTCATTGTTTTGTGAGATGTCGTAAGGTCTGATAACGCCGCTTACTTGCATGATCTGCTTTTCGCCATTTATAAGTAGCTCGCGGCTACCCTCGATAAAGTAATTGCCGTTATTTAGTATTTTTATGATCCTGGCTGAAATGGTTGCAGTAAATTTCTCGCTTCTGTTGCTCGTGCCACTTCCTGTAAATTTATTGCCACCACCTGCTTTAAAGCCGATATCGCCGTATTTGTTTAGATTATCAGCCACAGTTGAAAGCGGTGCAGCCCCAGCTGTAAAAACACCGCCACCAAGCGAGATGGTGCTATCTTTGTTGGTACTTTTGCTACCAGTTGAAGTTTGGCTTGCATTTTCTGAGATGACGATAGTCACGATGTCATTTACATTCATCGCTTTTCTATCTGAAAATAGCGGATTTTCGCCCTTACCAAAGAGGCTGCCAGCGTTGCTTTGTCCGGTTCCACTATCTTTTGAAGGGAGTTGCTCGACATAAACTGGGGGTTTCATATTGATATGAGGATCAGCGCTTGGTGTGCAGCCAGTGCAAATAATGCCCGCAGATAAGACGAGCCAAATCGTTTTATGGTTCATAAAAAATGCCTTAAAATAAGTATCTTTGTGCTAAAATTAAGCAATTTAAGTTCCTAAAAAGGTCGCAAATGAAAAGTTGTTACGTTTTTATAGACAAAAATTTAGCACATCTGCAAGAAATTATAGCTACAAAATTCAAAAAAGTTGAGATTTTTAAGATAATCCCAAATGAAAACGATAAAAATAACTTAATAAATTCAAATGAAAAAGAATTTTTTCTAAAATTTATAGATAAATTTGAGGAGCTAAAAGCCAAAAGCGACTTTGTCATAGTTCTTGGCTGTGAGAGTTTTAGTGTCTTTGGCAAAAGCGAGCTAAATTTAAAGCTAGCAAGAAATTTAAACACGCCAGTTTTTGACAAAAATGCAAGCGAGCTAAAAGCGCTAAATCCAAACTCAAAGCTTCTAATCACCGATAAATTTGATGAAATTTTGAGCTACAAAGCTGACATCATCACACCATTTAAATTTCAAAGCTTGCTTCTAAAAAGGGCCAAAGCTGCAAACAAAACCGTTGTTTTACCAGAGAGTGACGATGAGAGAATTTTAAAAGCGGCTCATATCGTACTAGAAAAAGACGCAGCAAATATCATCTTGCTAGGACTTGAAAATGAAATTTCAAAAAAAGCGGCCGCTTTGGGGCTAAATTTAAGCAAAGCCAAAGTGATCAACCCAGAACAAAACGAGCTGACAGATGAGTTTGCAAAGAAAATTTATGAACTTAGAAAGCATAAAGGCGTGGACGAAGTCAAGGCAAACGCACTTGCTAAAGATAAAATTTACTTTGCTACGATGCTAATTCATGAAGGCTTAGCCGATGCCTTGGTAAGTGGCGCTACGATGAGCACGGCTGATACAATCCGCCCAGCCTTACAAATAATAAAAACGAAGCCAAATGTAAGCGTGGTAAGTGGGGCATTTTTCATGGCGCTTGAAGAAGAAATTTTGCTCTTTGCCGACTGCGCCGTCACGCCAAATCCAAGCACAGATGAGCTAGCTAGTATCACGCTAAGTAGTGCTCAAACAGCAAGTGCCTTTGGTCTTAACCCAAAGATCGCTATGCTGAGCTACTCTACGGCTGATAGTGGCAGTGGGGCTGATGTGGATTTTGTAAAAGAAGCTGCTAAAAAGGCGAGCGATCTTGATGCGAATTTAAAAATTGCAGCGCCCATTCAGTTTGACGCAGCCGTTGATCTAAGTGTGGCTAGCAAAAAGATGCCAAATTCCGATGTCGCAGGGGATGCAAATGTATTTATCTTTCCAAATTTAAACTGCGGAAACATCTGCTATAAAGCAGTTCAGCGAAGCGCAAACGCTCTAGCTGTGGGTCCGATACTTCAAGGGCTAAAAAAGCCAGTTAATGACCTAAGCCGCGGTTGCCTCGTTGAAGACGTGGTAAATACTATCTTAATCAGCGCCATACAAGCAGGAGAATAATATGAGAATTTTGGTTTTAAACTCGGGTAGTAGCTCAATAAAATTTCAACTTTTTGCAATGGATACCAAAACCAGTCTAGCAAGCGGTCTAGTCGAGCAAATCGGCAGCAATAGCTCAAGAGCGGTACTAAAAGCAAATGGCAAAACCTACGAGATAAAACGCTTCATAAAAGACCACCATGACGGACTTGAGGCGATGAACGAGCTCTTTGTTACATCACACACATTGCACGATCTAAGCGAGCTTGATGGTATCGGACACAGGATAGTTCACGGTGGCGAGAGCTTTTTTAGCTCGATGATCGTTGATGAGAGCGTCATCAAAAAGATCGAGGAGATAAGTCCGCTTGCCCCTCTTCACAATCCAGGGCACCTTGCTGGCATCAAAAATGCGATGAAAGAGAGCAAAAACGTACCTCACGTGGTCGTTTTTGACACGGTATTTCATCAAAGTATGCCAGAGTATGCCTACCGCTACGCCCTACCCTACGACGTTTGCAAGGCTCATCATATCAGAAAATACGGCTTTCACGGTACTTCGCATAGATACGTCTGCAAACAAGCGGCCAAAATGCTTGGCATAGAATTTGATAAATTTAACGCTATCTCGCTTCATCTAGGAAATGGCGCTTCAGCCTGTGCAGTACAAAATGGCAAAAGTATCGATACCTCAATGGGGCTTAGCCCACTTGAAGGACTCATAATGGGTACAAGAAGCGGCGATATGGACCCAGCTGTGGTCATCTACTTGCTAAATATCGGCGTTTTAAAATGGAACGAGATAGATAACTTTTTAAACAAAAAAAGCGGACTTTTTGGAATTTGTGGCTCAAGTGATATGAGAGAGGTTGTGGCTAAAATGCAAAATGATGAGCGAGCAAAGCTTGCATTTGAGATGTTTTGCTACCGAGTAAAAAAATATATTGGCTCATATTACGCCATTTTAGGACGCGTTGATGCACTTATATTTACTGGCGGTATCGGCGAAAATGCACCAAATACAAGGCAAAAAATTTGTGATGAACTAAAGCATCTTGGCATTCACATAAATCACGATCTAAATTTCCAAGACATGCGAGGCGAGAGATGTATAGACGGGGATGACGCTAAGATAAAAACGCTCATCATCCCAACAAACGAAGAGCTAGAAATCGCGATAGAAACGGCTAGAGTAATAAAAGAGAACAAAGCCAAATAAATAGATGTTTAAAATAAAATGATTAATTTGTGTTTTGCCAAACTCAACATATAAATTTTAAGTCTAGCTCGTTTTAAAATAGAATTAGCATTTTTAGGCTACGAGATAAAAAGCTTTTGCGATTTTAAGCTCGCAAAAGCTTGCAATCAATTTTTCTTAAAAAATCTCAAAATTTTTGCTTGGAGTTTAAACTGATCTGAAAGCTCCATTATTGGATAAGCTCCGGCGTATTTTTTGCCGCCAGGCAGGTCTTTGCTAACGCCTCCACGTGCAGCGATCTGCGCGAAGTCACCCACTTTTACATGACCAGCTGAGCCGCTTTGTCCGCCCATTACAACGTTTCTGCCTAGCACTGTTGAGCCAGCAAGGCCAGTTTGTGAGACGATTAGGCAGCCATTTCCAAGCTCACAGTTATGGCCTATTTGAACGAGATTGTCTATCTTTGTGTAGTTTGCGATCATCGTGCTTTCAAAAACACCACGATCTATCGTCGTGCAAGCGCCGATCTCGACAAAATCGCCTAAAACTACGTTGCCATTGTGATAAATTTTTACATGCTCGCCAGTTTTTGTATGTGCATAGCCAAAGCCGTCGCTGCCTATAACGCAGTTTGCCAGCAGATGACACTCGTTACCGATGACGCAGTCGTTATAAATGACCACGTTTGGGTGGATGATGCAGTTTTTGCCAATAGTCACATTATCGCCCAAAAATGCTCCAGCCATGACTATCGTATTTTCACCAATGCTCACATTTGAGCCTATGTAGACATTTGGCATTATCTTTGCACTCTTGGCGATATTTGATGGCTTTGGCTCGCAAAAAAGTGGCTTAGCATAATCTTTACTAAGCAAGGCAAATGCAAGGTGCGGGTTGTCACACACAAGTGCGACCATACCAGCTGGCACCAAGTCTAAAAGCGATTTTGTCACCAAGATGGCTCCAGCGTTTGAAGCGCTTATAAATTTTGCATTCTTCTCGCCATCGCAGTATGTTAGCTCAGCTTTATTTGCATTTTTTAAAGAATTTAAGGCAAAAATTTCTATATCTTCTCCACTAAAAGTAGCATTTACTTTTAAGGCTATTTCACTTAGTTTCATCATATATCCATTATCACAGATCCGCCACGTACGACGTCAACTGGGTTAAATTTCTTTATCGATTTTAAAAAGTTCTCTATCCTACTCGCATCGTCAGCCACCATGACAACGATGTAGTTTTCATTTGTATTTGTAACGATACCATTGTACGACTTTAGTATCGCCTCAAGACCGGCAAAATTTTCACCAAGCGGAATTTTTACGAGCGCCATCTCTTTTTCGACAAATTCGCCACTTTCTATGACTTTATACGTTGGTATGAGCTTGTGAAGCTGTTTTACGATCTGCTCTAAAACTCTCTCGTCACCACTAGTTACGATGCTCAGTCTTGAGAAGTTGCTCTCAGGTATTGGAGCAACGGTGAGCGTATCGATGTTGTAGCCCCTGCCTGCAAAAAGCCCAGAAATTCTAGCCAAAACGCCGTGTTCATTTAAAACTATAACCGAAATCGTTCTTCTGATACTCATTTTTCTTCCTTGCTCTTTAATATCATATTATAAATCGCAGCTCCAGCTGGAACCATAGGAAGCACATCCTCAAAGCGGTCGATCCTAACGTCGATCATCGCTGATTTCTTGCTATCGATCGCTTCTTTTAAAGCCTTTCTAAACTCATCCTTACTCTTGCAAACAAAGCCAACTCCGCCAAATCCTTCAGCGATCTTTACAAAATCAGGCTGCAAGCTAAGATCAGTCGATGAGTAGCGTTTTTCATAAAAAAATGTCTGCCACTGGCGCACCATGCCCAAGAAATTGTTATTTAAAATGATGTTTATAACGGGCATATTTATCTCATGAGCAGTCATTAACTCTTGGATATTCATAAGTATTGAGCCATCGCCTGTAAAATTTATAACAAGATTGTCTGGTTTTGCACATTTTGCGCCAATCGCTGCAGGGAGGCCAAATCCCATTGTGCCAAGTCCACCACTTGTGACAAGCTGTCTTGCTCTGTTAAACGGATAAAACTGCGCCACCCACATTTGGTGCTGACCGACATCTGTTGAGATTATCGCATCAGCTCCTGCTATCTTCGCGGTCTCTTCGATGACCCATTGCGGTTTTAAGAACTTGTCGCTATCTGTGTAGCCAAGTGGATTTAGTTTAGAATATCTATCTAAAATTTCTCTCCAAGGTGCGTAGTTTTCAGGCTTTGTATTGACTTCTTCGTAAAGCTCAGTTAGCACGTTTGTAAGATCGCCAACGATCGGATAGTGAGCGTTTATGATCTTTGAGATAGAGCTTGGATCGATGTCGATGTGGATTATCTTTGCATGTTTGGCAAACTCGTCCGTCCTGCCAGTAATCCTGTCACAAAACCTAGCTCCAAGTGATATAAGAAGGTCGCACTCGCTTAAAGCCATATTTGAAGCGTAGCTACCATGCATGCCTGCCATGCCTAAATTTAGCTCATCTTTTGCATCAAGCACACCAAGAGCCATCAGTGTCTCAACCGCTGGGATGCCAGTTTTTTGCATAAATTTACGGATAATATCACTAGCTCCAGATGCGATCGCACCACCACCGATGTATAGAAGCGGCCTTTTAGCTTCATTTATCGCAACTGCTGCTTTTTTTATCTGTTTTGAGTTACCCTTATAGGTCGGTTTGTAACTTGGAATAGAAATTTCTTTTGGATAGACAAAGTCACCAAGTCTTGATGTGATATTTTTTGGGATATCGATATGAACTGGTCCTGGACGGCCTGATCTTGCGATGTAAAAGGCCTCTTTTATGATACGAGGTAGCTCTTCAACGCTATTAACTAAAAAGTTATGCTTAACACAGGGGCGTGAAATGCCGACCGCATCGATCTCTTGAAAAGCATCTGTGCCGATCATAAATGTTGGTACTTGACCACTTATAAGCACGATTGGAATACTATCGCTATAAGCTGTTGCAAGGCCAGTGACAGCATTTGTAAAGCCAGGACCACTTGTCACAAAAGCAACGCCAACTTTACCACTAACTCTAGCGTATCCATCGGCCGCGTGAACGGCTGCTTGCTCGTGGCGAACCAAAACGTGTTTAAAATAAGTCTGCTTGTATGTTTCGTCGTAGATATTTAAAGCTGCACCGCCAGGATAGCCAAAAACTATCTCAACGCCCTCCTCGTGCAAGGCCTCGCTTATCATCTGTGAACCAGAAATCTGTTTTATCATCACTTTAGCCTTTTGATAAATTTATCGCAGATTATATCCCAAAGCATTTTAAATCCATTTTAACTTTCTAGCGAATTTTAGGTATCGCTTTGATTTTCTTGAAAAATTTTTAACTAGTTTAGAAGAATAATACAAAATATTTTACATAAAATTAAACATATTATTTTTAGTGAAATTGATAAATTTAAGTGAGCAAAGACTATAAAATTTTAAGAGCTAAAACTCATTTGTATAAATTTTAGGCTTAATTTTTTAATTAAAATAAGCCTAAAATTTTGCTTCATTTTTTATATCATTTAGCTTTTTAACGGCTTCGTCAAAGTCATCAGAATTTATGAAAACATTAATATTTTCATTTTTCTTATAGACTTTATCGTAGTATTTTGTGAGTAAAATTTCAGCTACTTTAGCAATGTCATTTTCATTAAATTTAGCCACAGATTCATCTCTAGCTTTTTTATCGATAAATGGCGAAATTTTCTTCATACACTCGTCAAAAAAAGCTTTATCCACGCTTTTATAGTCATCTACTATACAAGAAATTCTTTTTTCTAAACTTGCGCTCACTTCGACATTTATGCCACTACGCATCGCCTCATAAAGACTTTTTGGCAAACTTAACGAGCCCATCCTTCTGCTCTCACCCTCAATAAAGCAAATTTTATCTTCTAGCGTTATGAGCTTTTCAAATAACGCATCTTCAAAGCTTTTTTGGCTTGGCTGCGCGCCGTTTATCGCTCCAAAGACAGAGCCTAAATGATTTGCCATAGCTTCAAGGTCTATTGACGGGCTTAGAGCCCTTATGAGCTTACTTTTGTAGCAACCAGTATTTCCAAAAAGAGTGATAAATTTTGTGCTCAAAGGTCGATTTAGAAATTCTAAAACGTGATTTCTATAAGCTTTATAGCCACCACTAAGCCTAAAAACTCTATATCCTATCATGCTTAGAACATAGCCAACAGAATTTGATCTAAGCCCACCTTTAGCACAGTAGATACCAATAGCTGAACCAACCTTGGCTCTTTTATAAACCTCATCAATGATATTTTGTAAATTTTTGCAGATATACTTTGCACCAAGACTCTTTGCTAGGGATCTATCGCTTTTATAGATCGTGCCTACCTCTTTATGTTCTATGTCATTTAAAGCGTATAAATTTATAGCATCTTTTATGTGAGAATATAAAAATTCATGTGGTGATCTTGCGTCTATTAAAATTTCAAAAGAGCTTCTTTTCTCTAGCCACTGCTCTGCATCAAGCTCAAATAACGGCACTAAATGCCTTTTTTAGTTTCTCAAAAAGTGGATGAAATGGCGTGCCATTTACTCTCACATCAGAGATGGTGGTTATAAAATTTGTATCTCCGCTCCACCTTGGCACAAGGTGATAATGCACATGCTCAGCTATCCCAGCTCCCGCTGCCTTGCCTAAATTCATACCTATATTTACGCCATTAGCATAAAGCTCTTTTTTTAAAATTTCAACTCCAAGCCTTACAAATTTACTCATCTCAAACCAAGTCTGCTCATCAAGCTCTTCAATCTTGTCGGTATGCTGATTTGGTATTATCATAAAATGACCTGGAGAATACGGATATAAATTCATAATCCCAAAACAATATTTAGCTCGAAAAAGCACACCATTTTTATCATCATCATCTGAGTTTATAACGTCACAAAAAACACAGCTATCTTTTTTAGCGCTAAAGTATTCGCTTCTCCAAGGGGCACAAAGGTGCTGCATTACTCGCCCTCCTTTATCTTTTTGACGGCATTTTTTATATCATCTTGTCTCATAAAATGCTCTCCTATCAAGAAGGCATCAACGCCTATTTTGCTTAGCTGCCTAAGCTGTTCATGCTCGTAAAGACCGCTTTCAGCGACTATTATCTTGCCATTTGGCAAAAGTGGTATGAGCTTCTCACAAAGGCTCATATCCATCGTAAAATCATCTAAATTTCTATGATTTATACCTATTATATTTGCTCCTGCAAAGATAGCCTTTTTCACATCACTCGCGTCGTGAGTTTCAACCAAAACTTCAAGCCCTAAATGATGAGCATAGCCTAAAAGCTCTTTTAGCTCATTTTGAGTTAGTGCTTTTGCGATGAGCAAGATAAAGTCTGCCCCATAAACAAGAGCTTCAAGAATTTGATACTTATCAATAATAAAGTCTTTTCTAAGGATCGGCCTTGATGCGTAGCGACGAACCTGCGTGATGTACTCGATATCGCCTTTAAACCAATGTGGTTCAGTCAAGATACTAAAGGCATTTGCGTATGGCTCGTATTCCTGAGCGATCTTTATAGGTTCAAAATCCTCTCTTATCACGCCCTTACTTGGGCTTGCTTTTTTGATCTCGGCTATGATTTTTATAGGCTCATTTTGACTTGCTCTAAGAGCATTTAAAACATCTCTTGGCACGTATGGATTGTACGCGAGCGAGCGGCCAAGCCACTCCTCAGGGAAGTCTGCTTTTCTTTTTTCAAGATCATCTTTAGTTTTTTTTATTATCTCATCAAGTATCATTTTTTAAGCCTTTTGTTTAGATTTATTATACAGCGCTCTATTAGGTGCAAATGCTCTTTTGCCTCTTTTGAAGTCCTAAAATCAACATCTTTCATTGCATGCTGCATAATGCCCTTTGCCTTTTTGCACTCACCAAGCTTAAAATATCCCCACGCTAGCGAATCCTCATAATAAGGCGACTCAGGCGAGATAGCAAGCGCCTTTTGCACAAGCTCTATACCCTTTCTAGGGTCAATATCATGATCTATCAGCAAGTAGCCATAATAGTTAAAAAACATATCATTTTCTAGCTTTGGCACGCTAGCTTCAAATTTGTCTAAAATTTCAGACATTTTTTGTTCGTTCAAGTTATCTTTATTCATCTCGTATTCGTAAATCGCGGCTTTTGCTAAAAAATTTAAATCCCTGCTATCGTTATAAATTTTAACAGCAAGTATGTATGCATCACCAAAATTACTAGTCGCCGCATAAAGATCCATAAGCGCTATATCGTTGTAGCTATATTTTTTTAAAATTTCAATTGCTGCTTTGTAATTTTTATCATAGATAAAAAACTGCACAATCTTATCAATATACGAAGTGTCGTGATTTAGCTCATAAAGCTCTTCAAAGAGTTCGATCACCTTTGGGAAATTTCTTTGCTGGGAGTAAATTTCAGCCAAAAGCTCGCAAGTCTTTAGCGTGCAGCCTTGTTCATCTCTAAATTTTTCAAGATATTTTGTAGCGTCTTTTATCTTATCCATGCGATTTATCAAAATATCAACAATACGGAGCAAGTTTTCTTCTTCTTGCTTTAGCGAGTATGCCTCTTCAAAGTATTTTAGCGCAGTCGTTGTTTCATTTTGCATCATACAAATAGTGCCAAGCATGAGTAAATTTTGGGCATTTGGCTCTTTTGTGGCAAGCTCTTGCATTAAACTTTTAGCCTCATTTAGCTTTGAAAGATTTACTAAATTTGCCACCTTTATACGGATAAAATCGCTATCGTCTTTTAAGCTTTTTTCGCCTTCACTTATCAAAGTGTCTAAATTTTCATTTTTTGTAGCAAAGGCAAGTTTGATCGCCTCTTTTAAATAAGCTTTTTGATTTGTATCTTTAAAAATGTTTGAGTAAGCTTGAATGCTAGCATTCACATCTCCGCTATCTTGAAACAATAAAGCCTGCATTAGACGTAAATTTATACTTTTATTATCGTCAGCCAAAAGTAGCTGCGAGTTAAAAAATACGCTCATAAAAAATACTAAAATTTTACGCCAATACATTCTGCTTTTAGCTCCTTTAAATTTTTTTTAAAATAATTCCAAAACGGAAAAGTCCTACACTGCTGTGGCCTTAGCTCATAGACTGAGCAGTTTTTATTTTTTTCATCAAAAAATATACAAGCAAAGCCATCTTCATAAGGCTTCTCTTTTATGCTACACCTTAGCCCAACTCTTATTAAAAACTGCTTTTCAAACTCATCTTTACTCATATGAAATGCAGTACAAAATTTTGAAATTTCTTCTTCATTTATCCAGATATATCCGCTCTCTCCCGCGCAACACTTACCGCCACAGCTCTCGCAAAAGCTGGCATCAAACTCATAGTTAAAGCCTTGCACCCTCACGTTAGCTCCTGATAATCAACGCTCTTTGTATCAGCTTTTTTAAAAATTTCAATCGCATCTTTTGTATGCGAGCCATTTTCGCTCATTACCAAAGGTGGCAAAATTTTTAGCTTTGAGTTTGAATTATTTCTTACCTCAAATAAGGCTAAATTTGCTGGTTTATCAGCCTTTGTATGAATAAATTTTAGGCTTACTAAATTTAACTTAAACTCTTTTAGACACGCTACAATCTGACTAAGATCATCAGGTGCATAGCAAAAAAACGCCCTTTTGTGAGGCTTTAAATTTACGCTTATACCTTTTATAAAGTCTTTTAGACCCAAAGAGCTTGTGTATCTACTAGCCTTTATATGCTCATCTTCGCTTTGTTTTGCACCCTCGTGATAAAATGGTGGATTTGATACGATGAGGTCAAATTTCTCACTATCTTTAAAATCTGCAAAATTAGTATTTATAGTTTCTGCCTCCAAGCCATTCTTACTGGCATTAAATTTAGAAATTTCACCATTTATTTGCAAAATATCAAGCAAGCTTAGGCTGGAATTTCTAAAGTCGCGTTTAAGCAAAAGCCCAAGTATCCCGCACCCTGCGCCAACGTCTAAAATTCTGCCTGAAAAATTTTTCAAACTTGAGCTTATAAAATCATAAAGTACCAGCGTATCGCTGTTGTAGCGATAGCCACTTTTTAGCTGAGCCAAGATCATCTATAAACCTTGATGATAAAGCCACGCGTGACATCTTTTACGATCACTTCGGAGCTAAAGCTGATCCTTGCAAAATCGCCAAATTCTTCTTTTATAAGCTCGGCTGCTGCCTTTGCGCGCTCTTTACCAACGCCATAATTTACATAGTTATTTAGCCTGCCAAGATCATCTTTTTTGATGCTTTGCGCCACATTTGATGGGATGACAAAATTTTTCTTATCTACGATCGGAATTATCTCATAAAGGTAGTTTGAGTTAAATCTTTGCAAAAATTCGCTCACTCTATTCTTACACATCACGCTAATCTTATCTTTTGCATCCATGTCATCACACTCAAGGCTAGAGATCAAAACCAGCTTTGTTGGCGTCTCTGGCTTAGTTGTCGCCTGCAAGATATTTTTTAAATTCACATTTTCATTTTCAAGTTCATCTTGTCTGTTTAAATTTTGCTCGATATCTTTTTGAAGTTCGATGATCTTGGCATTTACTGGACTTCCTTTTGCGCTAGATGAGCTAAGTTCATTTATTTTAGAATTTAACCTCTCAATCGTCTTATTGCTCTCGTTTAACTTATGTTTTGCACTTTCAAGCTCATTTTGCAAGCTTAGTAAATTTTTATCACCACTTTTATTACTATCAGCAAAAAGAGCCGACGTATCGGCTATCTTTTTTTGCAAAATATTTATTTGCTGGCGTAAAATTTCATAGTTTTGCATATCGATCTTTAGCGTTCTTTTTTGAGCTTCTAGCTCACTTTGCTTTGCTACTAGCATTTGACTTGTTTGCGTGAGATTATTTTCCAGCTCTTTTATCTTTTCATCTTTTGAGTTTATCTTTGTATTTAAATTTTTCAGCTCACTGTCATTTAAACCAAGCTTTTGAGTCTGCAAAGAGATAGTTTGATTTTGCTCAAACAAAGTTTTTAAAAATTTATTTGTCTTTGTATCAAGCGTCTTTAGCTCATCTCTTGCATTTTTAAGGCTCTCTTCACTTAAATTTAGCTTTTTATTTAGCTCATTTAAACTTGTATTTGCATCTAAATTTTGCTTCTCTAGCTTTTTATTTATCAAATTTACCCGTTCAAGCTCTTTTTTAAGCGAATTTATATTTTCATTTGCGAGTTTATTTTCCTGCTCGCTTTTAAGATTTTTTTCTTTTAGATCATTAAAACTTTTATGAAGTGCCGCAAGAGAGGCGTTTAGCTCTAAATTTTTACCATTATAGTTTTCAACTGCTAAATCTTTTGAGTTTAAATTTTTCTTTATCTCATCAAGCTCATAAATTCTATCTTTTAAGGCAGTCTTGCTTGACTCAAGAGCCTCCTCAAGATCAATTATCTTATTTGCCTTTTTTGAAAGCTCATCCTCCATAACACCCTTTTGCGTTTCAAAGCCATCAGTTAGTGCATTTATCTCTTTTTCGTAGCTAAATTTTTGTGTCTTAGCATCACTCTTTGCTCGCTCGATCTCCTCTTTTAAAAGCAAAATTTCTCTTTTTTCGTTTTTATCTTTTTCATTTTGAGTATTTTCATACTCTTTTATTAGCGCGTCTTTTTGAGCCAGTGTCGTATTTAGCTCTATATTTTGCTCTTTTAAAGCTGTGTAATTTGCCTCAGCTGCCTCTTTAAATTTAGCAAAATTTGCTTCGATGTCTTTTACCTTACTTTCATCGCCATTTTTTGCCTCATTTATCGCATTTTCAAGGTCTATTATCTTTTTTTCATAGGCTTTTGAGCTCTCAATCATATCAGCTTGAGCTTCATTTAGCCGTTTTGTGAGAGTTTGTATATTTTCAAAGTGCTGTGCTTCAAGCTCGCCTAGCGTCTTTTGATTTTTCTCAACTATCTCATTTTTTTCATTTTCGATATTTTTTTTCATCTCTGAAATTTTGCTTATAAAGTCTAAATTTTTCTCGCTAATATCAACATTATCAGTAGCTAAAATTTTATTTTTTTTACTTAGCTCACGAACTTGTTCTTGAAGTTCGTTTACATCATTTGATAAATTTTGATCGTTCGTTTCAGTAAAATTTTGGATATAGCTTTTTGGAGTTATATATCCACCATATTCGTAAAGATCGTCTTTGCTGATATATTTTTGTCTCTCTTCTTCTGGCAAATTGTCAAAATTTATAGAATAAATCGTTTGATTAGTATCTTTTGGTGACTCATCTTCTTTTGGAGATTTAAAAAACGATAGGCAAAAGCCAACTATCAAACAAAAAATAGCTAGTAAAATTTTATTTATCAAGCTTATGCCTTGCCCTTTAAAATATCTTTTATGACGTGATGAGCGTGATTTAGAGCAACGACTATTGAGCCGCCATTTTTTAGCACGATGTCACCGCCCACATAAAGTCCTGGCACGCTACTTTGGTAGTTGCTATCAACTATTGGAGTGCCTTTTTCATCAATTTTTATCTGACATTTTTGTAAAAAATCAACCGGACTTGAGCCGCCTATTGCATAGACAACTCTGTCATAAACGCGAATTTTGCCATTTTTGTAATGCACTCTAACTTTGCCTGATTCGTTATCTATCTCTTTTATATCGTGATTTAGCCTAACTTTTATCTTACCGTGCTTTTCTAGCTCCCAAAGTGCGCTTAAATTTGTCTCATTTACACGGCTAAAATTATCTTTTCTATAAGCGATTGTGGTTTTATTGTATTGGCAAAGCTCGATCGCATACTCAACTGCTGAGTTTCCGCCACCTACAACAAGCACCTTTTCGCCGTTTGTACAGCTATCAAGGTTAAAATTTACAACTGAGTTTAGTGAAGGCGGGATTTTATAATCAGGCTTATTTGGTCGTCCCATTTTGCCAATTGAGATCATCACATTTTTAGCTTCATAGACGGCTTTTGAGGTAGTTACTTTAAAAATTTCTCCATCTTTTTTCACACTCTCTACTTCAGAATTAAAAAAAGCTTCAATCTTTTCAGTATCAAGCAGCTTGTCAAAATAATCAAGCGTGCTCTCTTTCGTACCATCCTCAAACGAAACTACACCATGTATCGTGCTATCTTGCCCTTTATACTCTTTATCTACGCGTTTATTATCTTTATAAAATTTTCTTATCGTTTGGCTGTGATTATCACCTTTTTCAAGAAGCAAAACATTGTTTAAGCCATTTCTTTTTGCCTCAACTACGCTAGCAATTCCACAAGGTCCGCCACCAACAACGATTAGATCATAAACATTTACCATCTTTTTCTCCAAATTTTATAAATTTTAAGCTTTTTTAACTAGATCAGCCATCAAAAATGCAAGCTCAAGTGCCTGATCAGCATTTAACCTTGGATCACATTGTGTTTCATATCTTTGCTCAAGCGAACTTTCAGTGATATTTAATGCCCCACCCGTGCACTCAGTCACGTCTTGGCCTGTCATCTCAAGATGTACACCACCAGCTCTTGTGCCCTCAGCTTTGTGAATTTCAAAAAAGCTTCTAACCTCACTTATTATCTTGTCAAATTCTCTGGTTTTGTAGTTATTTGATGTTTTTACAGTATTGCCATGCATCGGATCGATACTATAAACGATATTTAGCCCTTCTCGCTTTAGCTCTCTTAAAATTTTTGGTAAATTTTCGCCGATTTTATCTGCACCCATTCTGATTATCACATTTAGCCTTCCAGCTTCATTTTCTGGATTTAGTTTATTTGCAAGAGCGACGACATCCTCAGCCTTTGCACTTGGTCCGATCTTTACACCGATAGGATTTTTCACACCACTTAAAAAATGTACGTGAGCGTCGTTTATGCCACGCGTTCTTTCGCCTATCCAAAGCATATGAGCCGAGCAGTCATACCACTCACCGCTAAGGCTATCGACCCTAGTTAAAGCCTCCTCATAAGGTAGCAAAAGCGCCTCGTGAGATGTATAAACCGCGGTTTGATTTATGACTGGCGTATTTGCTGAAGTGATGCCACAAGCTGCCATAAATGAAAGCGTCTTTGTTAGCTCATCAGCTAGTTTTGCGTATTTCTCGCCGATCTCTGGTTTTTTAACAAAGCCTAAATTCCACTTATGCACTTGATGTAGGTCGGCCAAACCGCCTCTTGAAAAGGCCCTAAGTAAGTTCATCGTAGATGCGCTTTGATAATACGCCTCGATCATGCGTTTTGGATCAGGCACTCTTGCCTTTTCGTCAAATTCAAAGCCATTTATGATGTCGCCTCTATAGCTTGGAAGCTTAACGCCATTTACCTCTTCAAAATCGCTACTTCTAGGCTTTGCAAACTGCCCTGCCACGCGGCCCACTTTGACCACTGGGTAGCCACCAGCAAAGGTTAAAACTATCGCCATTTGAAGTAAAACCTTAAACATATCTCTGATGTTATTTGCATTAAAATTTGTAAAGCTCTCAGCGCAGTCGCCACCTTGAAGCAAAAACGCCTCACCATTACAAACTTTTGCAAGTTCTTCTTTTAAGCTTCTAGCCTCGCCAGCAAAGACCAAAGGAGGAAGCGATTTTAATTTTTCCTCGACCTCTTTAAGCTCTTTTAAATCTGGGTATTTTGGTTGTTGCAAGATACTAAATTCTCTCCAGCTATCGCGGTTCCAAGTCATTTATTTTCCTATCTTTTTTGCCTTAAATTAAACGCTGATTATATCACGGCAAACTTAAAAAATAAAAGCCATTAATAGGCTATTAAAGTTAAATTTCATAAAATCGCTAGTTTAAATTTCTACAAAAAAGAGCATAAATTTTTCATGATTCAAGGCATTTTTTACTCACTTTTAGCATCAGTTTTATTTAACTGCATTTACTACATGTCAGTGCTTATGAATCCAATTAGCACGCAAGCTCTTTTTGGTTACCGCATGATATTTACTTTGCCTATCGTGATCGCAGCCATTTTTCTATTAAGACAGCAAAGAAATTTTAAATTTATGCTTTTAAAGATAAAGCTTAAACCAAAAATTTTACTCATTTTATTTATCACTTCACTTCTAAGCTCGTTTCAGATGTGGCTTTATCTATGGGCGCCAAGCAATGGCTCAGCACTAAAGGTCTCAATCGGCTACCTCATCATGCCAATAGTTATGGCAATCTTTGGGAGAATTTTCTTTAAAGAGTATCTTTCAAAAACAAAGCTTGCTTCTATTTTTTTTGCAGCTCTTGGTGTTTTTAGCACAGCTATTATAAGTGGTGGAATTTCTTGGGAAAGTGCAGCCGTTTTTTGCCTTTATCCGATATATTTCGTGATTAGAAAGCACTACAATCTCGCAAATTTCTCAAGCTTTGTCATTGAGATAATTTTTATGTTTTTTCTATCATTTTATTTCGCACTTTCAGCTGATATGGACTATGTAACAAGGGAAAATCCAAAAATTTACTATTTGCTCATCACACTTGGCATAATAAGTGGCACAGCACTGATCGCTCAGATACTCTCAAGCACGCTTGTACCAATAAATGTCCTTGGCTTGCTTACATACTTTGAGCCGATAATGATGCTTTTTGTCTCTTTTGCTATCGGCGAAAGGCTGGAGAAAAGCTCTTACTTTTTGATGATATGCCTTGCTATTTCGGTTACGCTCTTGATGATTGATAGCATAAATTCCATAAAAAGCGATAAAAAATGCAAAAACTAAACGAAGCCCAAAAAGGCGTTGCTTTCGCACTTAGTGCGTTTTTTATGTGGGGATTTTTAGCAGTTTATTTTAACCTCTTTAGCAAAGATGTCGATGCTTATGAAATTTTAGCCCACAGGGTCATTTGGTCATTTTTCTTAATGGCTGGAGTGCTTTATTTTAGTGGCAAAATGGGTGAAATTTTTACTTTACTTAAAGATATTCGTTCGCTAAAAATCCTATTTTTGAGTGGCATATTTATCACCACAAACTGGGGCGTTTATGTCTATGCTGTTAGCAATGGAAAAATTTTAGACACAAGCTTAGGATATTTTATAAATCCACTAATAAGCATGCTCCTTGGTGTTATCATCTTTAAAGAAAGGCTAAATAAAAGCGGAATTTTAGCTATTTGTATAGTCGTTTTAGCCATTAGCGTACAAATTTATGCCCAAGGCGGATTGCCATTAGTTTCCATTATCTTGCCACTTTCATTTGGATTTTACGCAGCAGTTAGAAAGATGGCAAAGATTAGCGCATTTAACGGGCTTTTTATAGAGACATTTTTTATGTTCCCATTTGCACTTGCCTACGTCCTTTACATAGCATTTTTAGGTAAAAGCCATTTTGGACTAAATGAGGACTCACTTTTAATGATCGCTTCAAGCATCGTAACCATCGTGCCGCTTGTCGCTTTTAATGCAGCTGCAACAAGGATAAATTTAACAACGATCGGCTACTTGCAATACATCTCACCAACCATCGCGATCCTTTGTGCGGTCTTCATTTACGGCGAAAATTTAGACGGCTACAAGGTCATCTCGTTTTGTATGATCTGGCTGGCACTTGCGATAATTAGCATAGATAAATTTAGAAAAAGGAGTAAAAATGAATAATGTGACGATTTATTTGCTACTTGCGTTTTTTGCGGCGCTTATTTTATATTTTCAGATACAAAAACTAACCAGAAAGCTCGACGAAGAGGGAGCGGTGCCAGCTTATCAAAAAGCCGCACAGGAGGTTTTAGAAAATTTAAACAATGCTGAAAAATATCCAAAATTTTGCAACGTAATATTTAAAAAAATAAACGCCTTAAGGCAAGATATTTTATTTGAAGATGCGCTAAATAGTGAGTCTGAAAAAGATAAAGCATTAGATGCCTTAGAGCAAATAAGAGAAAAATTAGAAACTTTATCAAAGCAAGAAAATTTAAGCTGGGAGAGTGAGCTCTTTGCGATCTTGGACGAGCTAGATGGCTTTGTAAGGGCAAATTTCAAAAACGGCGAAGATAGAGCTGAAGAGCTAAGAGACGAACTAAAAAAAGAATTTGATGGGCTGTGAGATAAAATTAGGATACTAATTTTAAGGAAATAAGCAAGGAGCAAAAATGGTTTCATGGCAAGAACGCTTGAAATTAAGGGATGATTTTCAACAAAGATGGCCTTTTCAAGCTGTAGAAAATATGACCTTAGAACAATACACAGGTGTAAAAAGCAAGGATACTTTTACCTTTTGGCTTGAAAGTAAAACGGAAAGTCTTATAAGTATATGGGGCGGATCTGCTTATAAGTTTGGAATTTTCAAAAGAGCACAAAACGATGTCGAAAAGGAACTAAAAAGTGGGCAAACTGGCGATACAGAGTATGGATGGTATGAAAAATATGGAGAGACCAGAAAACAAGCATTTGAAAAAATAAAAAATCTTATTTTACAAATTATAGAGAATGCACAAAATAAAGAATTTGAAAAAATAGATGATATTGATCTTGGCAATGCCATAAAATGGAAAATAGCCTTTTTATATGCGCCAGACAAAACACTTTTACACATTGTTTCAAAAAAGGCTTTCAAGTATTTGGCTCAAAAAAATAATATAAAATCAAAAAACATATCAGAAATTCAAAAAGAACTACTAAAAAATAAGCCGAACTATATGGACTTTTATGAATATTCGTCTCTATTATGGAACCAATATGCAAAGGAAAATAAATCAACACACGATGTACTAAACAATAGTAACAACAAAGGATATGAAATGACAAATGACTATAAAAAACCAACCTATCCACTTAATCAAATTTTATACGGCCCTCCAGGAACTGGAAAGACATATAGCGTTGTTCGTAAAGCACTAGAAATCATAGAAGGCAATGCTTCTGATGATAGATCTAAATTTAAAGAGTATGTAGAAAATGGACAAATAAAATTTATCACATTTCATCAAAGCTATGGATATGAAGAATTTGTCGAGGGTATAAAGCCTGTATTTGATAATAAGAGTGAAAGTAAAGAGATATTTTATGGGATAGAAAAAGGTTTTTTTATCAGTGTTGCGAGGACGCTTTACGCTTGACTGGATACAAGGATGGACTCGATAAATTTTGCACTTTGTCAAAAGAGGAACAACAAGAGTTTTTAAATGGAAAAACACCAAAATATACAATCATAATAGACGAGATCAACCGCGGGAATATATCTAAAATTTTTGGTGAGCTCATAACTCTTATAGAGCCGTCAAAAAGGCTAGGGGCAGATGACGAGATAATGGTCGAGCTGCCATACTCAAAAGAGAAATTTGGAGTGCCGTCAAATTTATATATAGTCGGCACGATGAATACGGCGGATCGCAGCATAGCCCTTATGGATACGGCGCTTAGAAGAAGGTTTGAGTTTGTGGAGATGATGCCAGAATACAATAATCTAAAAGAAGTTGCCGGTATAGATATTGGGCAAATGCTAAAAACGATAAACGAACGTATAGAGTATCTTTACGACAGAGATCATGCGATAGGGCATGCTTATTTTATAAATGTGTCAGACATGGAAACGCTTGCAAATGTCTTTAAAAACAAAATTTTACCGCTACTACAAGAGTATTTTTATGACGACTGGGATAAAATAAGACTAGTTCTGGGCGATAATCAAAAAGATGAGGATTTGCAGTTTATTAAAGTCAAGAAAAATATGGCAAAAGAAAAACTATTTGGAGTAAAAATCGACGATATAGACGATAAAGTCTTATACGAGATAAACGACCAAGAAATTTTCAACAACCCGCAAAGCTATGTAAAAATTTACGAATGAAACAAAACGCAAAGCAATGACCAAATACTTAATAGAGTTTGAAAAATTTCGCCCGGAAGATAACCAAGACCTATTTAACGCCGTAGATGCCTTTACTAGAGAAAATTTTGCCGCAGTAGAGTTTCTAAGGCCCGGCAGAGACAAAAAGGGCGATTTTTTACAAGCTCAAAACTGCGTCGGTATCATCCAGACAAAAAGTGGCGATAGCCTTGAGATACTTCCAAAAATCCATGATAACGACAATGGCAGCAATAAAGAAGCGGTAGAAAATTCTAAAAGAATTTTACTGAGAATGTTAAAAACTTTAAAAAACCATCCATTTAAAAATATAAACATAGCGAATTTAAAAAGCCTAAATTTACCGCTTCTTGAAATTTTTATATCGATGTTCTTAGATGAAGTATCAAAACTCATAAAAATAGGCATAAAAAGCGACTATGTGGAACTGGAAGATAATCTAAAATTTTTAAAAGGAAAACTAAAAATCTCGGAGCAAATACGTAAAAATATCGTCCATAAAGAGAGATTTTACGTTTGCTATCAGGAATTTTCCATAGATAGAGCCGAAAATCGTCTTATAAAAAGCACGCTCGAGTTTTTATACAGGTGCTCAAAATCAAGCAAAAATCAACGACTTATTAGGGAATATTTATTTATCTTTGACGAAATTTCATCTAGCTCAGATATAAACGCGGACTTTAGCCGCTTAAAACTAAATCGCCAAACAAAATACTATGAACAAGCGCTTTTATGGAGCAAGATATTTTTACAAAACAAGTCGTTTAGTCCGTATAGAGGTAACGATGTGGCTTTTGCTTTGCTGTTTGACATGAAAGCACTCTTTGAAAGCTATGTTGGAAATTTTATAAAGAAAAAGCTTCCGGATATTATATTGCAACACTCAGAAAAACACCTCGTAGAAAAACCAAAGAGCTTTAGACTAAAGCCTGATATGTTTTTAGAAAGCAAATTCATAGCTGACATAAAGTGGAAGATCGTAAAGTCAAGAGATGATATCTCGCAAGCTGACTTATATCAACTCTATGCTTACGGTAAGAAATACGAATGCGGCAGGCTTTATCTCGTATACCCAAGAATAAGTGGCATTGACCAAAAAGCTATGAAATTTAAATATGAAAGCAACATGTGGCTTAATGTTTTATACTTTGATTTAGAAAAAGACGAGATTGCTAGAAATTTACTAGTCTAAAGTACTTTTTAAAGTCTCTTAAAATTCCACTCTAATTTTCTACTTCTTTATAAGTGGATTGCAACCCATCAGAGCAACCATTAAAGTTTCACTTTTAGAGCCATTATCCTCTTGTATGAAACGTCGATTCGCTCTTTGCTGATCTTTTTCTCATTGACAGCATCGATTATGATCTGAGTGACCAGATCGGCTGTTCTTTGGTTATTTATCTTAAACTCGCTAAAGAGCAAGATGTCGCCACCAGCGTTTATAAATTTCACCACTTTTTGAGCCAAAGCTTCGTCGCCAATGCCTTTCATCAGCATATCATCGCTTATGACTACGCCATTAAATTTAAGTTCATTTCGTAAGAGATCGGTTATTATTTTTTTAGAAAGCGTGGCTGGATTGTCCTCGTCGATGCCTTTTACAAAAAGATGTCCGACCATGATGATCTGCGCTCTACCTGTGCTTATGGCATCTTTGTATGGCAGTAGTGCATCTTTACTTAGCGTGACTTCGCTCTTATTTTTATGTGAGTCCTCTTTTGAGCTGCCGTGTCCCGGAAAATGCTTAAGTGTCGTTAAGATGCCCTGCTCTTTAAATGCATCCATAAAAGCATCAGCGTAGATCACCACTTTGCTCGCATACTCGCTAAACGCCCTTTGCTTTGCAGCAATTATCGGCGAGTTTTCGTCGTGCAGATCTACCACTGGGGCGAAATTTAAATTTATGCCGCACTCTTTTAAATTTATAGCCATTTTTAAGTAGAGATCGTATGCACTTTTGATATCAAGCGTACTTGCGACCTCGTATGCGCTAGGATATGGGCCATCAAAGCTCTTATCCTTCATGCGGCTAACATTGCCGCCCTCTTCGTCGATGGCGATGAAAATTTTAGGGCTTTTTTCTTTGATAGCTTTTATGCTTGCTTTTAGCTGGACTTTGTTAGTGACGTTTCTGCCAAGCAGCATCACACCGCCAAACCTCTCATATCCAGCGTCGCTTAGCATCGCACGAAACGCAGCGTCCTTTGTGCTAGCTCCATTAAAGCCAACCATTATCATCTGCGAAACCTTAGCTCTTAGGCTTACCTCTGCACCATTTAGCACCAGAGCAAAAATAGCTACAAAAAGTATAAATTTAAAAGCTCTCATCTTCTTCCCAAAAGCGATTTTACGCTCTCAAAAACGTCTTTGCCATTTAGCATATTTTCAACCTCGCTAGCGATCGGAACATATATGCCCTTTTCTTTGGCGATCTTGCTAATAGCCCTTGCAGTATCGACGCCCTCTGCCACCTCGCCAAGCTCATTTAAAATTTTCTCTAATCTCTCGTGCCTTGCGATGCCAAGACCTACGCGGTAGTTGCGTGAAAGTATCGATGAGGCAGTTAGAAATAGATCTCCTGCGCCGCTTAGCCCCATAAATGTCTCATCTTTTGCGCCAAAAAATTTGCCAAATCTAGCCATCTCGACAAGCCCCCTCGAAATGAGACTTGCTCTTGCGTTGTTGCCAAGACCAAGTCCGTCGCAGATGCCACCAGCTATGGCGATCACGTTTTTATAGGCTCCGCACACCTCAGCGCCGATCACGTCATCAGAGGTGTATGCTTTCATGTAGTTTGGGAAAAATGAGGCAAATTTTAAAGCTAAATTTTCATTTTTAGAATTTACCACCAGGGCACAAGGAAGCTTCTGCATGATCTCTTTTGCAAAGGTCGGTCCTGAGAGAAAGGCCAAATTTTCTCTATCCACAAAGTCTTCATAAATTTCATTTAGAAATTTAAGATTTGCCGTGTCTATGCCCTTGCTGGCGACTAGGATCTTTTGACCTTTGTTTTTGTAGTTTTGTTTTAGCCATAAATTTGTAGCTTGCGTTGGGATCGTGCAGACTAAGTATTCGCACTCCAAAGCTTCATCCAAGCTTACAAAATTTGGCATCTCTCTTGGCGTTCTTGAGCTGATGACACACTCATTATTTTCACTAAATGCGTGAAACAGCGCACTGCCCCACTTGCCAGCTCCGATGACTGCTATGCTCATTTTAGCCCTTTTTAGCCTATTTTGGCCTTTAAAAGCTCATTGACCTTGCCTGGGTTAAAGGCACCCTTACCCTCTTTCATCACCTGACCCACAAAGAAGCCGAACATCTTATCCTTGCCGTTTTTATACTCTTCGACTTTGTCGGCATTTGCAGCTAAAATTTGATCTATGATCGCAATGATCGCTGAGTCGTCGCTCACTTGCTTTAAGCCAAGTTTTTCGATGACACTATCAACGTCCGCATCATTTTCCATTAGGTAGTCTAGAACCTCTTTTGCAGCCTTGCCGCTTATCGTGCCATCTTCTATGCGTTTTAGTAAATTTATCATTTTGGTACTATTAACTGGGCTAGTCTCGATCGTTACACCGTTATTTAAACGACCAAGAAGCTCTACTATAAGCCAAGTAGTAGCAAGCTTTGGCTGAATTCCAGCGGAGATCAGCTCTTCAAAATATCTAGCCATCTCAACACTTTGAGTTAAATTTAGAGCATCACTCTCTTTTACGCCTAGCTCACTAACATATCTTGCAACCTTTTGCTCGGCAAGCTCTGGAATTTTTATCGCCTCTTCATACATCTGCTCTGACACTTCAACAGGCAGCAAATCAGGGTCAGGAAAATACCTATACTCCGCGCTATCCTCTTTGCCACGCATAGATCTTGTCACTAAATTTGTCGTGTCAAACAGTCTTGTCTCTTGATAGACTTCTTGATCGTATTTGCCGTCTTCCCAAGCTGCACTTTGGCGCTCTACTTCGTAGTCAATCGCCTTTTGGATAAATTTAAATGAGTTTAGGTTTTTTATCTCAACCCTTGTATAAAGCTTGGTATCGCCTTTTGGACGGATAGAGACATTTGCGTCGCAGCGGAAGCTACCTTCCTGCATATTTGCGTCGCTGATGTTTAAAAAGCGAAGGATTGAGTGTAGTTTTTTAAGATAAGCCACCGCCTCATCACTGCTTCTAAGATCTGGCTCACTAACTATCTCAAGAAGTGGCGTGCCAGCTCTATTTAGATCAACCAGACTCTCGGTTTCTTCGTGGATATTCTTTCCAGCGTCCTCTTCAAGGTGTGCTCTTGTTACACCGATGCGTTTTTTAGTGCCATTTACGTCGATTATTAGCTCGCCACCTTCTACGATAGGGATCTCAAACTGGGAGATTTGATATGCCTTTGGAAGATCCGGATAGAAGTAGTTTTTTCTATTAAAGACTGATTTTTTATTTATCTTAGCATTTATCGCTGTGCCAAAGCTGATCGCTTTTTTGACTGCCTCTTTGTTTAGCACAGGTAGCGCTCCAGGCAAAGCTAAGCAGGTCGGACAAACGTGAGTATTTGCCTCGTCGCCAAAGCTAGTTGAACAAGAGCAGAAAATTTTAGTTTTTGTATTAAGCTGAGTGTGAACTTCTAAACCGATAACGACTTCAAACATATTTTTACCTTTAAATTTATGCAAATTTTTAAGGCGTATTTTAGCGATACTTTCTTTTAAAATATCTAAAAATGAGCGTTTTGACTGGAAAAATAAAGAATGTGATTTAGGAATTTAAAGAGTTTAAAAAGAAAAAGCCATATAAAAAATATGGCTTTAAATTTTAATGCTCGTGCTCACTAATAGCAACAGCACCAGCTAAATAAACGTAAGTTAGCATCATAAAGATAAATGTTTGCAAAACAGCCATAAGCGTTAGAAGTGCGAAAGCTGGAAGTGGAGCAAACCAAGGTGCAAGTGTAAGCATCGCTAGCAAAAATAGATCATCTCCCTTGATATTACCAAAAAGACGAAATGATAGCGAAACTACACGTGAAAGATGCGAGATGACTTCAACTGGAAACATAATAGGAGCTAGAAATTTATTCGGCCCCATAAAGTGTCCAAAGTATTTAAAAAATCCATTTTCTCTAATGCCCTCAAAGTTGTAATAAACAAATACAACTAAAGCCAAAACTAGGGTTAAATTTAGACTTGATGTTGGCGACTCAAATCCAGGAATAATACCTACAACATTTGAAAAAAATACGATAAAACCGATAGTTGCAACAAGTGGAAGATATTTCCTAGCTAGTTTTTCACTACCTAAAGTATCTCTTCCCATCGATATAACGCCCTCTAAATAAGCTTCAACTATATTTTGAAGACCTCTTGGTACAAGCTGCATCTTACTCCTTGCTATATAAGCAACTATGATAACAATCAAAGCTACAAGTAGAAAGTGAAACGCATAGATAAAGGCGTGGGAGCTATTTAGGAAATTTGAAAATAGAAACAAATCTTTCATTAATTTACCTTGGATTTAGAATTTTGCGTGATTGTAACAAAATTATTGTTAAAACATTTTTAATTTTAAACTCTGAAATAATCGAAAATCAATTTACAAATAGTCACTGCAACGACCACTAGAAACATTGTTCTAATAAATTTTACCTCTTTTTTAATGACAAGATTTGATCCAAAATATGCGCCTAAAATTTGACCAACTGCCATCAAAAGTCCAACAGCCCAAAGCATCTGTCCGCCGGCTATAAAAATGCCAAGAGCAACGATATTGCTAGTAAAATTTAAGAGTTTCGTATGAGCGACAGCCTTTTTTAAATTTAGCCCAATCAATGCCACTATAGCAAATGTCCAAAAAGAGCCTGTTCCTGGGCCAAAAAAACCATCATAAAAGCCAAGTATCAGCCCAAAAACTACATAAAATAGCTTCTCATTCATCTTTGCAGCTCTATCATTTTCGCCGACTTTTGGCATAAAAAGCGTGTAGATAAAAATAGCAATCAGCAAAAATGGGATAATTATCTTTAAAAAATTTGTATTTAAAAATAGGATAACCACCGCTCCGATGATAGCTCCAATGAAAGTAAAAACGATACCTACAAAACACTCTTTATAATTAATCAATCCCCGTTTTGTGAAATTTAGAGTCGCTGTAAAGCTACCAAAGACACCTTGAAGCTTATTTGTACCAAGTGCAAGGTGTGGTGGCACACCCATCGCCATAATAGCTGGAAGCGTTATAAGCCCACCTCCACCAGCGATAGAATCGATAAAACCGCCTAAAAATGCAGCTACAAAAAAAACGACATAGCTAAGTAGATCAAATTCCATTTTTTGCTCTTTTGATAATTGAAATAAAAGCAGATTGTAATTTATTTGTACTTATCTTTTTGTAAAATTTTTATATTTGAAATGAGAGATTTTTAAAATTTATAAATTTTAACGAGCCTTTGGACCTAACTCAAAGACTCGTTTATTAAAGTGGTTACTTAATAACGCCACAAAGCATTCTAGCGCCGCCACCGCCAAGTGCTTTTGGGTTGTCGCTGTGATTATCACCACCAACATGAACCATTAGTGAGTGACCTTTTAGCTCGTCAAGACTTTTTATCTTTGGGGCTAGCACTGGGTAGTTTGCATTGCCCTCAGCATCTACGTAAAGTGCTGGCAAATCGCCTTTGTGACCCTTATCATCCCATGCAAAAGAGTGCATTTTTGTGCCAGCTGGATCCCAGTGGCCACCTGCTTTCATGCCAAGACCTTTTTCAGTCGCACCACAGTCAGCATTTTCATGGATGTGAAAGCCGTGTAGCCCTGCAGTAAGTCCTTTTAAATTTGGAAAAAATGCAACGCCGTAGTTTGTCTTAACAACTACTACTTCGCCGACACTCTTATCGCCCTTCTCGCTTAGCTCATTAACAGGTATAACTAGATGCTCTCCAGCCTTTGGATCAAAGTGATGGCCTTCGTGAGCAAAAAGCAAAGTTCCTAAAACTGCACTTAGTAAAACGATTTTTTTCATACAAGCTCCTTATGGATAAAATTGTATGGCAAGTCTACCCTAAATTTAAAAATTTAGCAATAATTTTTATTGATTAAGATTTTTTATGATAGTTTCTAACTCTTTACTCTGCCCTATTCTATAAAGCGCAAAGTCGTATTTTATCGGATCAAACTCATCAAATTCTCTAAGTTTTTTTGTAAGATCCATGACTGCTTTGAAATCGTAGCTCTTTCTGTTTATAAGTCCTAAATTTAAAGAAACTCTATGCGTATGCACGTCAAGTGGCATCAAAAGCCTATCTTTTGGTAAATTTTTAAACAGTCCAAGGTCAATGTCGCTATCCCTTACCATCCAGCGAAGATACATATTGTAACGTTTATATGGGCTTTGTGGCTCTTTGTCAAAACTCTTACCAAAGAAAAACTCATATCCGTCAGAGCGGTAAGAATTTAGCCCGTAAATAAATTTAATAAGCTCATTTACGCCATCTATCATTTCGCCATTTTTTGCAAGACCTTGGCGTAAAATTTCCTCTATCTCGCCCTCTTTTTTAAGGCGTGAGAGAGTAATAAAAATTTCTCTTACATCATTTTCATTTTGAAAGCGGTATTTGAAATTTGATAAATTTTTCTTGATATTTTGCTCACTCTCATCAAGCAAACCAAAATCAAGTAAATTTAGAAATTTCACTATCATTTTTGCGTTACCATAAGCAAATAATGCACAAATGAGCGCTACGTTTGGCTCTTTAAATTTAGTGGCTACCTGAAGTGGATCTGGGGCTTCAAATAGCCCCAAATTTGTATTTTTACTAAGTACGTGCGAGTCTAAAAGGCTCTTTAGCTCACTCATTGTTTTAATGAAAGAAGCGTGTCAAGCATTTGATCAACTGTCGTGATGATCTTTGCCGCTGCGCCGTAACTTGCTTGAAAGCGGATCAAATTTGTAAGCTCTTCATTGGTGTCTACGCCACTTGTTGATTGAAATTCCTCTTCAGCTGTCTTTTGCAAAGATGTATTTGTATCGTGAATCGTATTATTCGCCTCTGTATCACTCGCCATGTCAGTCGTAAGATAGCGGTAATATCCCTCGATCGTCTCATCTCTATCAAGCGCTATACCACTTGAGTAAAAGGTCTGCTTTTGATACTGAAGCTGGATCATTTTATTAGCAACTTCATTATTTCCGATAACTGGCTTTGAGTAGGCACGAAGCTTTGTATGGTCTTGGGTAAAATTTTGATTTATGCCGATACTATTTGAGTCAGTACCTGAAAAAAATCTATTTATGCCAACAGCGCCTGGAAAATTTGTGCCGTGATCGACTATCGATATGCTATAAAGCCCTTGAGCTTGTTTTGGAATGAGAGAAAATGTGCCTTTTTTAGTATTTTTATCATAAAAATATGACGCCTCAAAAAAGTCATCAACGTCATTTAGCATATTATTATCTTTATTGTCATCTGAGTTTGAGTTAAAGTCTTTGACGATAGAGTTGCCATATCTTGTATCATTCATCGTCGTCGTACCATTTACATTTATAGTTTTTCTGGCCACGACATTGCCTTTGTTATCATAAACAATAGCTTCAAAACTTCCGTTTCTTATACTATTATCATGATTCATCAATGTCTTATCGCCTTCTAAATAACTTATCGGATCTGAGTTAGAAATTTCAACTGCGGATTCGGCATAGATATTATTTGTACTTGTTATTAAGGTTTTACTAAATGTATTTAGATTATCAATGTATTTTTGGATCGTTCCATCACTAAATTTATCATTATCTGGCTCGTAGTTTCGGCCCCTAAGATCAAGTGCAGCTCCAATTTTACCACCTGTAATCTTTTCCTCCATTGGGATTCTTCTGCCATCTTCTCTTTCATAATAAATTTTTGTATATCTTCCACTTTCGGTTGAACTCATAGAAATTTCATGAAAATTTACACCATCAACGATACTTACGCCACCAATGTTTAGATTGTAGTATTTTCCTTGATCTGTTATTCCTGTATCTACCCTAGAATTGCTCTTTAGATCGCTTTTATAAACTGCTGTATTTACCAGCTTTGACATAGCAAGCTCAAGCTCATCACGTTTATCACGAAGATCATTTGCATTTATTTTTATACCAGCGTCCGCACCTGATTCTATTCTTTGGATTTGCTTATTAATGTTTGCTATTTGCCTGCCTAGCGAATTTATCTCTTTTATATTTATTTTTATCGTTTCATCAATCTTTTCATGCATATCATAAAGCATCTTTGACGAGCGGTTAATACTTGCAGTCAATACACTTGCTTTATTTATCAAATTGACTTTCTGAGCACCTGCATTAGGGTTTGAAGCAAAGTTATTCCATGCGGAAAAATACTCCTGAATATCTTTCACCATTCCATTATCTTTTAGATCAGGAAAATATTTTGTAGCTTCTTGCAAAATTCTTTGTTTATAGGCTGTATTTTCTAAATTTGACGATGAGTATTTTAGTCTTGAGTAGGCAAACTCATCATGAAGCCTTGTTATAGTATCTACTTGCGTGCCTGTACCAACTCCGCCAGGTACTGTATTCATCGCTGGAGATGCGGATTGGACAACACGCTGCCTTGTATAGTAGTTGCTATCAGCGTTTGCGATATTATTTCCGGTTGTACTTATTTGAAGCTGGGCCGCATTTAGTCCTGAAACACCCGTGCCTAATGACATAAAAATATTAGCCATTTTTTAAACCCTTGATTTATAAAAATTATTATCTATGCTATTTCCATCTTGGCCGTATTCACTTGTTTTAGTTCCAAAAATTTTTTCATTAAGTGAGTCAAAAAATTCTTTAACAGCAACAACATGTCTTGCATATTCTTTATTAACTTTATGTAAATTTTCAAGCTTTGAACGCATAAGTACAAGCTTTGACTTCACTTCATCGTCTAAAACACTAGCAAGTGTAGTCGTACCGCTCTCTTTTGATACCTTTAAAAGCTCTTTATCTAGTGCTCTTTTTGTATCTTCAAATGCACGAACTAAGGCATTTTTTTTCTTTACACTCTCATCAACGCTTGAGTGCTTAGCCTCTTTTATATTTGCGATATCTTGTATAGTTAAATTTATAAGCTCATCAAGCTCGCCTATAGCCTCGTCCAAAAGCTTTTTTATCATTTAAATTCCTTAATTACAGCAACGCATCAGCCACAGCCCTAGCCGTTTTTGAGATATCAACCTGATAAGTGCCATTTGCTATGGCATCAGCTATCTCTTTTAGCTTTGTGTTTTCGTTTGTTCTTACTTCTTTACTCTGAGTTTCGACCTTGGCATCGCTATTTTTATTTAGCGCATTTGCCTGAAAATTTGGTCTTTGGTTCAAAGGCCTTATCATATTCATACCTCTTAAAATAAAATGTTTATATCACTACATCGGCAGAATATAAATTTACTTAAGAGTCTCTCTTTAAAAAATCGTACAAAAGTTCTGAAAAACCAAGATTTCCGCTCAACGCTTTACTCATCGCATCGTTATACATCGACCTATAAATATCGCTACCAGCAGCCTTTGGATATAGCGAGTTATGCTCATCTTCTTTTAAAGCAATATCAAGCACAGCCTTTACCATATATGCCTCAAATGCATCAGTTTGCTCTTTTAAAAGTGCATCTTGTTTTGCATTTGCATTTTTTATCTTATTTGCCGAAATTTCATTGTATGAATTTAGTGCTAATGTGTTGTCAATTTGCATTATATTATCTCCAAATCAACTTGTATCGCACCAACTCGCTTTAAATTTTCAAGTATTGATATGATATCACTTGGTGTTGCCCCAAGCTTATTTAAAGCTCTTGTTACATTTGCAACGGTTGTTTTTTCGCCTGAAATTTTAAGTAAATTTTGACTAGGTGCGACCGACGTATCGCTTCCTATATTTACATCGTTTTGCGCTGCCTCATCGTAGCTATTTGGCTCTATTTTTATTGTGATTGCACCATGCGTTAAAACAACTGGGCTAACCACAGCATTTATGCCACTTACTATCGTGCCAGTTCTTTCATCAACCACTATCTTTTCATCTGGCTTATACTCCACATCAAGATCAAGCACAGAGCTTGCAAGCTCGATAATGCTAACATCATCTGGTTTTTTAACGATAACTGTTCTTGGATCGATCGCCTTTGCAGCATCATCAGAGATATTTGCATTTATAGCGTTTTGGATATCAAGAGCAGTTTTAAAATTTGTATCTTTTAGGCTTAGTCTTATGCTATCTTGATTATAAATGTCATAAGTCACTTCTCGTTCAACCAAAGCTCCATTTAGGATAGAGCCAACGGTTGGGTGGTTGCCACCTGATCTACCCATGCTTTTTCCGCCGATGCTTAAAGCACCCTGAGCCAAAGCGTAAATATCACCATCAACGCCTTTTAGTGGCGTCATGAGAAGAGTACCACCTTGCAAACTTTTTGCATCGCCAATAGATGAGATCACGACGTCAAGCTTGTCGCCATGCCTAGCAAATGCAGGAAGCTTAGCTGTTACCATAACAGCAGCTGCATTTTTTGACTTGATATCATCTGGGTTTATCTTTACGTTTACACCTTGAAGCATGTTTGATAGAGACTGTATCGTAAATTTTGACGTTGAGCCATCACCTGTGCCGTTTAGTCCGACAACTAGGCCGTAGCCTATTAGCTGGTTATCTCTTACGCCAACTATGCTTGCAAGCTCTTTTATCTGCGTAGCAAAAGCTGAAGTAGCTATCACAGAAGCTGCTACAAAAGATAAAAATTTTTTCATATTTTTTCCTAAAAATTAGCTATTTTTAGGTTTTTAAAGCAAAAGATGTTCCAAATTTTTATAAATTATTGGAAGTAAGAGAGCGAAGTAGCTCCAAATTTTTTAAATTTTACAAGTTTATATGTAGAAATTTCATCGCAAAATTTAAAGTCGCTGTTGTGTTCAAAAACTATCATATAAATTTTCTCTTTTTTTAGCTGTGAGATTAAATTTACAAGCTTTTCGTAGATGCCATCAAAGCCAGCTCTTATGTCAAATGGGGGATCAAGATAGAGCAAGACCTTGCCACTTTGAGAATTTACAATATCGGGTAAAACAGAAAAGGTATCGCCATTTATTGCTTTTAAATTTGAGCACTCTAGGCTAGCAAGATTGTTTTGTGTGATCTTAAAAGCGGCTCTATCTTTTTCAATAGCGATAGCCTCACGTGCTCCGTTGCTAACGGCCTCGCTTGCCATCACGCCACTTCCACCAAAGCCCTCTATAAATGTAAGCGAGTAAATTTCATCTCTAATGACGTTAAAGAAGGACTCTTTCACGATGCTTTTTGTACTTCTAGTCGTGCTTAGGCTTGGCAGCTCAAGCCTTTTACCTTTAAATTTACCACTTGAGATTTTAGTGTAAAGCTTCACTGATTTACCCTTAGAATTTCAAGAAGATCGGCTTTAAATTTATCTATCAAAAGTGAAATTTTCTCCTCTAAGCCCTTTTCATTTTTAGCTTCATTTAGCTCATTTGCTTTTGAAATTTGCATAGCTGAGTAAAATTCTTCAAGCGTATCAAGAAGTGTTGTCTTGGTAAAAGGATGAGAAAGATGAGCATTTTTACCTATTATAAATAGCGGTTTTTTTGTCGCAATCTCGCGGTCACTCACTACAAAATCACAATCCTTATGATGAGCAGCCAAATTTCCACAAAAAAGCAGCAGTGTCTTTTGAAGTAAAATACACTCGCACTCAAATGAAATTTTCATATCTCTTCCTATAAATTTTTGCTCGATTTTAGCCTAAATAATCAAAAATTTATATAAACACTAAAGGATTTTAAAATTTTACCGATGTAGAAGCTAACGTAAGTTTTAAGGAGTAAAACTATGGAAATCTTTAAGGTAGCAGCAAATCAGGTGCTAGATACGAGCATGAGCACATCTGCTCAGCGTCAAATAGACAGCAGACCTATCGAGCATTCTGATGTTAAATTAAGTGCTAATAAAAACAATGAAACAAAAGACATTAACGAGCTAGACGGACTTAGCAACGAAGAGCTTGCCAAAAGAACAAGAGAGGTCACTGACAGACTAAACTATCAAATGCAGCAGCTTGATACTAATGTAAGATTTGCTTACAATGAGAAGCTAAATTTAATGGTCGTGCAAGTAAAAGATGCTAAAACTGGAGAAGAGATAACACAACTTCCAAGCAAAGAAGCTATAAGAATAAGCGAGTATTTCAAAGAAAGTATCGGAATACTTTTTGACAAGGAGAGTTAAAAATGGCAGTAGGTAACGTAACAAATTTAGGCATCGGCACAAAAAATAGCGGACTAAATGATGATCTTATCAAGAAATTAAAAGAAGCAGATGAAGCAGGACAGATCAAGCCTTTAACAAAAAGGCTAGAAAGAAATGACCTAAAGCAAAAAGACCTTGCAGCGCTAAAAACTCTAGTTAGCAACGTAAACGTAAGTGGCAAAACACTTGGCGGAGAGGCACTTTATCTAAAAAGAACTACAAACAATGCTGGCAAAAGCGTAACAGCCTCAGCAGCAAATGGCGTTAGCGTTCAAAATTTTAGTATAGATGTGCAAAAACTTGCTCAAAAAGATACATTTCAAAGCTCAAATTTCAAAAACGCTTCAAACTTAGTAGGTGCGACAAGCAACGGCTCTTTTGATGTTGAGATCGATGGACAAAAATTTTCTATTAGCGTAACTAGATCAACCACGTATCAGGATATTGTAGACAAGATAAATGATATTAGTCGTGGTAAATTGCAAGCTAGAATTTTAAATGTTGGCGGAGATAAGCCAAATCAAATCATGCTTCAATCAGGCAACACTGGCGCAACACAGACTATTAAATTCTCAAATGATACAGCTGGTGTTTTAGATAAGCTTGGCTGGGATAGTACGCAGTTTCAGGACAAAGATGCAAATGGCACTCTACTAACAAATCCTGATGGCACACCAAAGATGACATCAAATTTTGAAAAAAATAGAATTCTAAAAGCACAAGATGCAGAATTTACATATAATGGAGTAAATGTAAAAAGAAGCAAAAATACCTTCAACGACTTAAGGCCGGGAATTTCTATTACATTAAATGAAACTGGTAAAACAAACGTAAGCGTCTCTCAGGATACAAAAGAGGTAATAAAAGCGGTTGAAGAATTTATCAAAGACTACAACCTAATGACCATGAACCTTGGCATAGCTACAAAATATGACGAGGAAAAAGGAGCTGGCACTTTCCAAGGTGTTAGCGAAATTTCAAGCTTAAGATCAAACATTGGTCGTCTTGTAAATGGACAAGATAGCGAAGGCAAAGCATTAAGCAAATATGGCATAGTGCCTGATAAAGACGGACAGCTTCAGCTTGATCTAAATAAGCTAAATGCAGCTCTTAGCAAAGATCCTGAAGAGATTCAGAAATTTTTCATGGGATCAAGCAAGATCGAGCCAATAAGTTATATGGGGGCATCGACTGTTAGCGCTGGAGCACTAGACATAAAAGCCGGCGATCTTACGATAAACGGCAAGTCAGTTACATTCTCAACTACTGCCACAGCCACAGCCGAAGAGAACGCACTAAAACTTCAACAAGCTATAAATGACGCTGGCATAACTGGAGTTACAGCTAGTCTTGATAAAAGTGGCAAAAGAATCGTCTTAAAAAGAAGCGATGGCGAAAATATCGAGGTAAAAGGTAAAAATTCAGCCTTAACAGCTCTAGGTATGAATGAAGCTACCATAAATCCAGTAACCAAAAAGACAGATGGGCTATTTACAAAGCTAGCTAAAATGCTTGATGGTGTCGTTGGCAAAAGTGGTACGATGGTTGCTATGCAAAATCAATTAAAAGATGAAAATGAGTCGATCACAAAAAACAAAGAGAGCACACAAAAGCTTTTAGATGAGAAATACACAACAATGCAAGAGCGTTTTATCAAGTATAACGCTATCATAGCAAGTTTAGAAAATCAGTTCTCAACACTAAAATCAATGATCGATGCAGAGATAAATAGCAGAAAATAAGAGAGAAAGATGAATCAAAGTGCATATAGTGCATACGCACAGTCTAGTTTTGGGGGCATTGAGTCCCCAACTAAATTAATAGAAATGCTTTATGACGGGATTTTAAAATTTATATTTCGTACAAAAAAGGCGATAGAAACTGGAGATATAGAGAAAAAAGTTTATTATATAAATAGAACAAACGCTATTTTTGTTGAGCTTTTAAATTCGCTTGATTATTCTCAAGGCGACGTAGCTCACTATCTTAGCGGCCTTTATACAAGACAAATGCAGCTTCTTGCTATGGCAAATATACAAAACGATGTCGCTGCTTTAAACGAAGTAACCAATGTCGTAAAGCAACTATCTGAAGCATGGAGAGAGGTAACTTCAGGTGAATAGCTGGATCAATGAATTTAAATTGGCATTGATAAACGAAGATACAGGCAAGATAGCTGCTTTGTCAGAAAATTTTAGTGAAGATATGTTTACAAGCCTAGCTTTGGCACAAGAAGCACAAGCACTAATTGGCGGCGCAATAGAGCTTTTAAAAAACAAGTCTTCGCACATCCAAAATGAGCTTATAAAGCTACAAAAAGCTCAAAAATACGTAACAAACTAATCAATTTTTATAAATTTAAAGGCACGGCGTTAAGCCGAGTTCTGTCTTGAGCGATCATTTATCTACACTTGCTTTTACAAACAAGCTCTAGCGAAGGGTTTTAATATAAGACCAAAACCATCCCTTCTTGCTGCAGGTTGGGTTTATATGGCCACGCAAGTTACCAAGCGTGCCGGTGGGCTCTTACTCCGCCGTTTCACCTTTACCGCCGAAGCGGAAGTCTACTTTCTGTTACACTATCCCTTAGGTTTCCCTAGCCATCCGTTAGATGGAACCTTGTCTTATCGCAGCTCGGACTTTCCTCTTTTGTAAAAACAAAAGCGATCGCTTACCGTGCCAGAGCGAAATTATAGCGGCTTTGGCTTAAATTTCTAGTTTTTAAAACTTTAAACTTTATGTTATTTTTTATTTAAAAGGTAGATTTGCAAGCAAATAGAGTGCTTTGAGTAAATATTTAGCGTATGTTTTTATCAAAGAACGTATAAAATTTTATCTCAAAGCGCGATAAATTCAGCGTTATTTATAGGTCGTAAATCATACAAGTTCCCAAATTTCTCCATTATCTCGTGCGTGGCCTCTGCAAAAGGCTCGCAGCCAAAGTGCGGTACGACGTAAACATCAACCAAATTTAACCCCGTAAAATCGCTCATATTTTGGCTATTTTCATCCATTAGCGTAGCATATCTAGTATCTGGTGCGGCCACGATCGCTCCCGCCGACTCACCGATATAAATTTTACCTGCTTTGACCGCATTTTTTATAGCTTGGGCAGCGCGCGATTTTCTCAGCTCATTAAGCAGATAAAACGTATTTCCACCGCTTATATAAATAATGTCACACTCATTAATAGTGGCTAAAATTTTATCGTAGCAAAATGGCTTGTCTTGACTAGACACCGGCACGGCAGAACTCTGGAAGCAAGAGACATCAAGGCGTCTTAGCTTTGCGCCAAAATTTTCTAAAATTTCTACCGCTTCATCTACATAAAAATTTACCTCTTCAAATTTTGCTGCCGTATCGATAAAAACAATATCTTTGCCTTGAAATTTTACCACTTCATTAATCTTGCTCGCAACCTCAGCAAAATATGAGCAAAGAAAAATATTCGCCATTTTTAATCCCTTTAAAATATAAATTTGCAAACGCATTATATCTAAATGAGCCTAGAAACACTTGTGTTTCGCGTCGCCAGCGTATCTTGCTTTACGGGTAAAATTTAGCGATTTTAGGATAAGGATCTTGGTGTAAAATTTTGATAAATTTAGCCACAAATTTAAATTTAAAACAATAAAGTAAAGTATTTTTGTACCGCTTGGCTCACAGCTTTTAAAGAGCGTCAGGCGAGGTGAATTTTGATTTGTGAAATTTAAACTTGAAAGTTAAGGCGAAGTTTTGCGAGATGGTTTTAAATGTTTTATGTGCCACTATGCTCGTAGCTAAACAAAAGAAGTAAAATTCGTCCCAAGATAAGGTATACAGCCTATCACGGAGCGAAATTTATACTCTACTTGCAGTTACCGGCATAGACGCAAAAATCATTTAAAAGTACTCGTAAGACGAGCCGCTGCCCTACTCAAAGATGTTTTTATGCAAGATTTCTTCTAGCACAACAGTCGCGTAGCTGCCTTTTTGCAGTGTGAAATTTATCGTAAAGTGTGCTTTTTCCTCGTTGTATTTATAGCTTGCATCCTCCAAATAACACCACGCAAAGCGCCTAGATCCCGTCATTTTAGCTTTATATTCATTTGCCTGCGCGAAAACTTGATCCTCTACCATTCTCACCGCGCCCTGCGCCTCATACGCCTTTGCGCCCACGATCAGCCCGCAGCTAGTGATATCTCTAGCGTCAAAGCGCGCGCCCTCCGCGTCCAAATCCTCGCACAAAAAGCACTTGCCGTGCGGATAGTGGCCCAAAACTTCGCCCTCCATCAGCTTAAAAAATCTCTTTTGTGATTTTAAATTTTTCAAAATCGCGTTATCAAGATACGGGTAAATTTGAGCTAGCTCGCCTAGGCTAAAATCCTGCGCAAATTTCGAAATCTCCACGCGTTTGCTAAGCCAGCGGTTAAAAAGATCGCTCTGATATGCCGAGATCAAAAAGTCGTTTAGCTTTACATTTTTGCTCTTTTTGCCGTTTATTGTCCCGTTTTTAAGTAGCTCCAGGCCAGTTTCGGCATTGTCGCCAAATTTACCAAAACGTTGATAGCCAAAGTAGTTTGCATAGCCCATTTTATCGATACTAATAAATGCTTGCTCTAGCTTTTTGGCATTACTTGGTAGTACCTTTTTTAGACGGATAAAAAAGCTATTTCCCTTTAGATGTCCGATGCGAAGCTTATTTTTATGCACATTTAGGCTTAAAATTTTTATCTTTTCGTGGCTAAAGTTTGCTAGATTGCTCTCAAATTTGCGTGGCATAGAGATAAACTGCGTCGTCATGCCCTGCTTGTCCTTTAGCCCAGCATAGCCAAAATCGCGCATCTTAGCCCCTGTAACCTCGCTTAAGACATGTAAGGCCTCTTGTGTCGTCATATCTTTTTTAGAAATTTCAACGATCAAGTGCTCACCGTCACCGCTAAACTCATAAAGTGGTATCTCGCGCACAACAAAATCATCTGAATTTTTAGAAAAATAGGCCTCAATAGGTGCATGAGTGAGTGCATAAAGTGGCTTAAAAGTGGTGGTTTCTTGCATTTTGTTTTAACCTTTTATTTGAAATTTTTGCAAAGATGCTAATCTTTGTCCGTGTTTTTGCGGCGATCCTTTTGATGGCGTTTAAATTTTTAGGACTAAAAGTAAATAAAATTTCATACTCTTCGCCGCTACTAAGCTCAAATTTACTTAGCTTTTTTGTAAATTTAGCACCCTTTTTGCTAGCCTTTAAAAGCTTAGCAAGATCGGTATTTAGCCCATCTGAGATGTCCATGGCAGAGTTTACAAGATGAGCTGCTTTGTAGAAAAATTTATCTCTTAAAATAGGCTTTTTAAATCGCGAGTTTTTTGAAATTTGAGCTAGCCTTAGAAGCGAATTTAGCCCCTTTTTGCTACCTCCAAGCTCGCCAGTAAAAGCCACCAGATCTCCGTATTTTGCATTTTTCCTAAGCACAGCTTTGCCATTTAGCTCGCCAATTACACTAACGCTTATATTTAAAATTTTGCTACTTATCGTGTCGCCACCGATTATCCTTACTCCAAACTCCTCGCAAGCTCTATTTATGCCGCCACTTAGCTCTTTGATTTGCTGCGGCGAAAAATTCTTTGGCAAGCTAAGTCCAAGAAGCGCAAATTTTGGCCTAGCATTCATCACGATCGTATCTGAAAAATTTACGATCATCGCCTTATAGCCGATCTCTTCAAGGCTTAGCCAGCCATGCTTAAAGTGCGAATTTTCAGCAAAAATATCCTTGCTAAAGACCTGCTTGCCAAGCACAGCCGCATCATCGCCAATATAAGCGTTACCAAAGCATTCAATCGTGAAATTTTCTTTATCCATCGGGCCATTATAATGAAACTCCTTTTAATTTTAGGATAAAATAAGCCAAAAAAGGAGCCAAATGCAAAAAATAGAAATTTTTAGATTTAATGCAAAAAAGGATATTTTGTCGTATTTTAAACCATATTTTTTAGAAATTTTAGATTACGCAAACCTTGACGAGCTATTTTTGCATGTTAAAAAAATTGATCCCTATTTTCAGCCAATAACTGGCTTTGTGAAAGTAAATGATGTCGTAGTGAACACTGCTGAACCATTAGTAAATTTATATGAAAAATTTGCAGACGAGCTTGTGATTTCGCCACTTGATGAAAAAAGAGCGGTTTTAGATCTTGAGATAAACGATGATGACTTTTGGGAGAAATTTAAGCCATTTGATAAATTTTGCGATCAAGCAGACAAAGAATTTTATGCAAGCTTAAAGCCATATTTTTATGCTGATTTTGTGAGAAAATACGAGCCAAATTTTATAGGTGCAGCTGCTATCACACTGGCTCATCATCTTTATAAAAAAGAAAAAAATGATGAGATCATAAGACTTATCAACAATGAAAATGGTATTTTAATAGCTTGCAAGATTGATGATTTTATCTTTGGCGGAAGCGAAATTTATACCGAAGCGATTAGGTTTTTTAAAGAAATTTTAGAGATAAAAGAGAATGAAACCTCAAAAAATGAGCTTGAAAAGATAAAGAGCTTGGATAAATTTAAAGAGTTTAAAATAGCCGTAAGCGATAAAATCCCTGTAAATTTAGATAAATTTAGAGCAAATTTTATAAATCTAAACAATAAATTTCCTTGTGGATTTGAGCTTTTAAAAGTAAACGAAAAGCTTGCATTTGCATTTGCTAGTAAGACCATCTTTAATGCGTTTGATAGCGGGGCTGATTTTTTACTAGCTAGCAATGATGCTGAGTTTTATATGTTTGACACGCTTTCAAAAAAGCTTGAAAAATTTGCAAACAGAAGTTTGCAGGATTTTTATATTTTAAGAGTTAGCGAACTGATAGAGCTTGAAAATGGCAAAATTCCAGCAAGCCTAAAAGAGCATACGCTAAAAGTAAATCTAGTCTAAAACTAGAGAATTTATTTTTGCAAAGTCACATTTTGCTCGCTTAAGGCTTCTTCTTTTTCGTCTTCTTGTCTTATCTCATCGTACCTTGCTTTGGCATTTTCATAAACACCAGCTGGAAGGCTTATGTTTAAATCATCCCTTAAGCTCATCACATCATCACAAGCATTTTGGTAGCCAAGGTCGCAGCTTTTCATATAATAACTCACACCAAGCTCGATATTTGAGTGCTTTTTTAGATCACTATCCATTTGCTCATTTATCTCTTCATTTACAAACATATCGCCCAAAGCCTCGCATGAAAGCACATCTTTTTGCTCACAGCCATCATAGAAAATTTCATACGCAGTTGCGTAATCTCCGGCATTTAGCGCCTCAATACCTCTGTCATAATCATCGATGTCAAAGCTAAATGCTAAATTTAAAGCTAGGATTAAAAAAACTATCTTTTTCATATAAAGCTCGGTGCATCATTTGAAAATAGTATGAGATCGCCAGCATGCGTATTTTGAGCTAGAATTTCTTGCATTTTATTTTTATCCTTTAAGATGATGATCTTTGGCTTTATGATGTGCTTTAGTAAGACTTCGGCGTTTAGTGAGCTTGTGATGATAACAAGGTCAAAAATTTCATTTATCACCTTGGCTAAATTTGCATTTTGCTCCGCATCGCTCTCGACGATGCCTGGTGTTAGTAGCACTTTTCTGCCAGCATAGGTGCTTACTAGCTCGTAGCTTGAGCTCATGCCTGAAAAATTTCCATTAAAGCTATCATCAATTATCAGCTTGCTACCAGCCTCGATCTTGCTTAGGCGGTGCTCGACGTTTTTCATCCTAGATAGCGCTTTATCTACCGCTTCATCGCTCATTTTTAGGTATTTTGCCACCTTTATACAAACTGCTAAATTTGTAGCGTTAAATTTGCCAAGCAGCGGCGAAGCGTAACTCTTGCCATCAAGCATAAATAAAATTCCATCTAAATTTGCGTTTATATCTTTTAGGCTCTCATCGTAAATTTCTAAATTTTGGCTTGGCTCTTTTTTTGTCGAGCTATGTAAAAATGCCATTTGCAAACGAGCGCTTTGAAGTGCTTCAAGCTTGGTAGAGCGGATATTATCAAGCGTTTTAAAATACTCAATGTGTTGCGCACCTATCTCACCTACGATGACGATTTGTGGGTTTAGAAATTTAGTGATCTCTAAAATGTCGCCCTTTAGCCTAGCGCCTGCTTCTACGATATAAATTTGCGTTTGCTCACTTAAGTTTTCATTGATATCTTTGATGATACCAGCCATTGTATTTACGCTGCGAGGTGTTTTGTAGCAGACAAAGTTATCTTTTAAAATTTCAAATAAGAAATTTTTGATACTAGTTTTGCCGTAGCTTGCTGTGATCAAGATGATTTTTAGATCTTTGTTTGCGCCAAGTTTTTTAAGCGCCTTGTTTTTAAATCCTTGAAATTTTATCTTTTCTAAAATTTCACTAAAAAATAGGCTAACAACCAAGACAAAAAGTGGCATCGGAGCTAAAAATACCTTGTGAATGATAAAATTTAGAGCGTAGTTTAGGATAATAGCGCAAGCAAGGATCACAAAGAAGTGCTTGACCCTGGCGGTAAAGACTAGCTTTTTATCAAGTTTTTTGTGCCAAAGATAAAGAGCTGGCAAAAGCGCAAAGTAAAAATAGATGAAAAACCACTTACCAGTCGTGTAAAAAAGCACCAACGGCACAATAAAGAAAAAGGCGTGCCAAGCAGGCTTTGTGAAGTGAAAGAGTACGCGCTCAGGCCTATATGAAAACCACTGAAAGCAAGTAATCACATAAAAAGCGAGCGCAAAGATAAATAAAACTGTGCTTATGCTTAAAAATATATTCATCTTATCTCCTCGATCCCGCTCTCATCGTCATCTAGCACAACATTTTTTGCTTCATTTGGCTCAAATTTTAGCCCTTTTTCTATCTCGTCACTTATGAATTTAGCGTGAAGTAAAAAGAAAAAATGATCACCATTAAGCGGAAAAAATGAACTATTTTTTATGAGCTTATGTATACTCTCTCCGCTTATTATAGGCGTTGCCTTGTCATTTTCTCCCCAAAATATAAAAGCCCTGCCCCCAAAATCGGCAAAATGCTTCGTAAAATCCTCATCAACTACGTTTTTTAGGGTCTCATACATCACTCTACTCATACCACTTACATCTTTTGTGGCAAAGAGTTTATAAAATTTTCCAAATCCAAAAAGCTTAAAAATTTTAAAAATAGCGATCTTTGCGCGCACGATAAATGGCTTTTTGACAACTATGCCAGCTGAGCTTAAAAGCACAAGATATGGCGGCTTTAGAAGCGTTGCAACCTTGCCACCAAAGCTATGACCTACGATGATATCTGGCCTTATGCCAAGCTCAGCGCAAAAATTTTCAACAATTTTTGCATAATCGCTTGTTTTTAAAGGATCAGTAATTGAGCTTTTACCAAAGCCTGGCATATCAATATAAACGTGGCAAAAATCACTTAAATAAGAGCCAAATGCCTTTTTCATTATCTCTTTATTAGCGCCCCAGCCGTGCAAGAAAAGCACTATTTTTTTGCATTTTGGATTTACTACTTCGTAGCTGATCTCATACTCGTCTGAGCCGTATTTTACCGCCCTACTCGCCATCGTTCTCTCTTTTTTTTGCAGTATAAATACTCTCAAGCACGCTCACTGCTTCGCAAAGGCGCTCATACTCTTCCATATTTAAAAGCACTGCTTCAAATTTATTATTTTTAACAATGACCGCTCTTTTTAATTCATTAGCTCCCACACGAGAGAGCACTGAACTAAAATTTCTAACCACTTCAGTTGCTGTATAAATTTCGTCTTTTGTAAAAGTTACCATTGTCGCTCTTTGTGTAAAATTTTACGTAAAATATCACAAACTACTTTATAATCTACTAAATGGTCTAAATTTTCCCGCGACCTTTTACTGAAGTGATCGAGTTTATGAAGCTATAATCGATCTTTATATTACGCTCTCTTGGAAGTGAGTTTGCAAGAGCATTTAAAGTGCTCTCAAAATCCTCAAATAGATAGTTTGCAAGGCTTCCTGGATTTGGATTTATCTCATTTAGATAGACCTCATCATCTATCACAAAAAAGTCGCATCTAATGATCGCCCCGTCAAATCCACAATCATAAATTTTTGAAAAATTAAATTTAAGCTTTTGCTTTAGCTCTTCAGAAATTTCAGCCTCTTTTACCTTATTTTCATTTGAAAAGCTAAGATACTTTTGCTCGTAGTCAAGAAATTCTTTCTTTTTTGGCTCTTCGATGATAGAAAATTTTATCTTTCCATCTATCTTACAGCCTGCAAGGTTGTACTCTTTTACTCCCTTTATAAAAGGCTCGACAAGCACATCCTTATCAAACTCAAATGCTACGTCTTTTGCATAAGCTAGCTCGCTAGCATCATGCACTATATTTACGCCGATGCTACTTCCAAGTCTTGCTGGCTTTAAGATAATAGGATAGTGAAATTTTGGCTGGCTCTCACGAGTTAGCATCTCATAGTCAAGCGCCTTTACGCCAGCTTTCTGCGCTAGAAATTTAGTAAGCTCTTTGTTGTAGCTAAGCGCACTCACTTCAAGCCTTGGACCTATATATTTTATGCCGTAAAAGTCAAAAAGCGCTGCTATTTTGCCATCTTCGCCGTCCATGCCATGGATCAAATTTATAATGACGTCGCACTCTACTTTTTTATCGCCAAAAAGAGAGTGTATGAAAAATCCGCCTTTAGACAAAATGAGCTTTTTTGAATTTTTGTATTTACCAGAGCTAAAGAAATTTGCTCTCATATCTTTCTCTTCGATCAGGTAAAAGTCCCTATTTGCGTCACAAAATATAAATTTTAGCTCTTGTTTTAGGACATTTTTTAAAACTATCGCACTAACTATGCTTATCTCATGTTCATAGCTCTTTGCTCCAAATATCACACCTAAATTCATCTTTTTAATCCTTATCCTAATTTCTTTAATGCTTCTTTTATAAGATCACTCGTATTTTCACTCTTGCACTCAGGCAAAATTTTCACTATCTTCTCACGTTTAAAGCCAAGCGCCTCAAGTGCCAAAAGCGCTTCGTTTTGATAGCTTGGCACGCTCTCATCAATTATTAATTTTGCGTCACTTAGCTCAGCTATGATGCGTCTAGCAGTCTTTGGTCCGATGCCTGGCACGCTTTTAAAAGTATCTGCATCACCGCTTATTATGGCATTTGTAAATGCTTGCGAGCTAAGACTTGAGCAAACTGCCATAGCCGTGCTAGCTCCTATTCCATTTAGCTTTATTAGCATTTCAAACATCTTTTGCTCGTTTGCATCCAAAAAGCCATAGAGTAAATTTGCGTCCTCTCTTATGATCTGTATTATGGCAAGCTCGACTTTTTCGCCCTTGCTAAGCTTAGCTGAGCAAAAAAGTGAGATAAAAATTCCATAGCTTACGCCACTATTTGTCTTAAGTATCACAAATGCAGGATCTTTTCTGCTGACAACACCTTCGATCGCTTTTATCATCATTTAACCTTTTATTCTTAAAAATTTGTATCTGTGTAGTCTTCTAATTTATTTGACTTTTTGATCTTATACTCAGCCTCATCGCCATCGCCAATTTTCTCCAAAGTAATAGCATGAGCGGTTTCATTTTGCTTTGAGATATAAGTGACATTTTGTGGAGGATCAACGATAACAAATCTAATCTCATTTAGTTCAACCCAGTTGCCTCTATTTATCACTTTTGCAGAAAATATTCCATTTTGCATGATCTCAAGCTCATCTTTTAGAGTAGCTAGCAACTCTTTTTTATCTTTAAAAATTTTTAGCAAAGTGTTGTATTCATTGACTAGACCTTGATACTCTTTTAGCTTTTTCATAAAGGTAACTGGCGGTATAACTTTAGCCTTTGAGAGCTCTTCTACCTTTGCTTTTATGGTATAAATCGAGTCTTTATTTTCATTTATAACATTTTTCTTTGTTTCAATATTTTTTAGAAGTGAGGCAAGCTCTGCTTTTGTATATTCGATCTTATTTAATTGCTCTTGCGTAGCCTCAGCACTCTCAGGCATTTTGCTAGTATCGATTATAAATTTATTGTCAGTACCTCTTAAATATCTTACGTCTATTAAGTGTGAAGCTGTGATAGTGCAGTTTGAGCCAAGCGTATTTATTTGGATATTTTGAGCGGTTATAGAGCCACCAACGACGCTATTTATCTTAACTCTTTTTGCTACGACATTTCCGCCTTCTAGCCTATCTATCTCGACATTTTCAGCTTCAACCTTACCGATATGGATAGAAATTTTTGCATTCTTTGCATAAATTTTAGCCTTTTGGTGTGTTTGACCGCCGATTATTACTTCATTTGCTTTAACCATCGCATTTGCACCGACGTTTCCTTTAACCTCGATCTCGTCAGCCTCCACGATGATGCCAGTGCCAATGGCATCTTTTATAGTATCAGTTTCCCTAACCACCAAAGTCACATTTGTATCAGTACCTGCTTGAATAGAGCCAGTTGTTTTGAAATTTGCCTCATTTATCTCTATACGCTCTTCGATGTCAAATGAGCCATTTTTCTCAACTACATATCCTGATTTTTTAGCGATATATATTATGCTATCGTCATTTTCTACTCTCTCTATATTTTCGCTTATGCTTATCTCTTTGCCAGTATCTTCTTTTGGCTTTTCTACCGCTAATAATTTACCTCTCGCATCACGGCCATTTTGCCCTTCGTGAGACTTTTTCTCTTCCATTATCACTTCATCTTGTGCTACACCAAAAACAAAACCTCTATCAGCGTAATCAACCTTATCTTCCTCTTTTATCGCATCAAGTTTATCTTTGTAGTAGTAAAGTATCTTTGCATCGGTAGCTTTTTTTGGATTTATACCTTGTGTTATGTTTAGTATGTAGTCTTTATCAAGTTCGCCCTTTACATGCACAACTGAGGCGATTTGTTTTAGCTCGTCTTTTAGTTTGCCAATCCTTATGCCTATTAAAATTTGAGCTTTCATAAGCTGTTTGGCGATATATTCAAAAAGCTTATCTTCGTAATGCTGTTCGTATTCACAATCTTTTGTGGCTTTTACCTTTGCGACTACTTTTGTAACTGTTGAATTTACACCGATTTCTATCTTTGGAAGCTTTGGCACAGCATTTAGCCTGACATCAAAAAATTCCACGTCATAGACCTGCTCGATCTCCAATGTCTCGTCAAGATAAAATGCATTATCATCAAAAAAGTTTAAATTTTCTTCAGAGACAAAAACTGGCTCTTCATTATCTTTATTTTTATAATAAGTCAAAATATCTAAAATTTTAAAATCTATAAATTCTACCGGTACGCTGTGTTGCTTGCTTAATTCTTTAAGCGATATATAAGGCGTTGAAGTTTGAATTTGCGTTGGCGGTAAAAATCTCTCGTTTTCTTGCACGTTCTCGCTCAAAATTGATCCATTTCACATAAAATTTGGCTCTTATTATCGCCAAAATTTTATTAAATTTGGGTTATGTAAGCTTTAAAGCATCTTTTGTTACTATTGCGTTTTCAAATTTAATTTAGGTGAACGATGTTTATAAAAGGTTTTTTTTCAAACTCAGTTGGCATTATGGTTTCAAGAATTCTTGGACTTATAAGAGACCTTTTAACAGCTTCTATCCTTGGAGCTGGCATATTTAGCGATCTTTTTTTTATCGCTTTTAAAATACCAAATTTATTTCGCCGCATCTTTGGAGAGGGTGCCTTTACACAGGCATTTTTACCAAATTTTACAAACAACAAGAAAAAAGCGATCTTTCAAGCTGAAATTTTTATCAAATTTCTACTTTTTATAGGCGCATTAACGCTTCTTGTAAATTTATTTACGCCCTACTTTATAATGATCATTGCAAGCGGCCTGAGTGAACAAAATATCATGGGTGCAGTGCCACTTGTGCGTATAAATTTCTACTATCTAGCCCTTGTTTATATCGTCACTTTCATGGGTGCACTGCTTCAGTATAAAGGGCATTTTGCCACGACTGCGTTTTCGACCGCACTACTAAATTTAGCCATGATCGCATCGCTACTCTTGGCTCGTGGCAAGAGCGAGAGTGTAGTCGCACTTTATCTTAGTTTTGGCGTCGTTGCAGGCGGGATTTTGCAGGTTTTGGTGCATCTAATTGCTATGAAATTTAACGCCTTAAATAAAATTTTTTGGGGCGGTCTAAGCGGATATTTTAAAGGCAAAAAAGCTAGCAGTAAAGGTTTTTTTGTAAATTTTTATCACGGCTTACTTGGCTCAAGTGCGATGCAAATAAGCGCATTTATGGATACTTGGCTAGCTAGCTTTTTGGTAAGTGGCTCGATAAGCTACCTCTTTTATGCAAATAGAATTTTTCAGCTCCCACTTGCTATCTTTGCGATCGCGCTCTCTCAAGCACTCTTTCCGAAGATCACTAGGCTTTTAAAGCAAAAAGATGAGGCAAATGCTCTAGTTTGGACGAAAAAGAGCTTTTACTTGCTTCTTTGCGCTCTGCTAGCAGCCACGATCACAGGCGTAGTGATGAGTGAGTTTATCATCTGGCTCTTATTTGAGAGAGGAAATTTCGTAAGGGCAAATACCATTGAGTGCGCCAAGGTACTAAGTGCCTATTTGGTGGGGCTTACGCCATTTGGTCTGGCTAAAATTTTCTCGCTTTGGCTCTACGCAAACATGAAGCAAAAAGAGGCAGCCAAAATTTCCATCATCTGCCTTGTGATAAATTTGATCCTAGCTGTCATTTTGATGCAGAAATTTGGAGCAGCTGGTCTTGCATTTGCAAGCTCGCTTGGGGGATTTTTACAGCTTATTTTATACGTTAGAGCCTTTGGTGCTAAGCGATTTTTAGCTATAATCGAGCCTAAATTTATAGCCGCTATCACTATTTTGGCGGTTTTGCTCTATTTTGGTTTAACATTTTTAAAGGATATATTTAATGCGAATTTTTGATACTTCTAAAAGAGAAAAGGTTGAGTTTAGCCCGATAAGAGAAGGTGAAGTTAGCATCTATCTGTGCGGACCAACGGTCTATTACGATGCACATTTAGGACACGCAAAGTCAGCCGTTAGCTTTGATCTTTTAAGAAGGGTCTTAAAAGCGCTTGGTTACAAGGTCAAATTTGCAAGAAACTACACCGACATCGACGATAAAATTTTAAATAAAATGGCGCAGACTGGTCAAAGCCTAGAGGAGATCACAAACAAATATATAGCGCACTACGAGAGCGACATGGGCGCTTTAAACGTGCTTGATCCAGACTTTAAGCCAAAGGCTACGCAGTGCTTGGATGCGATCATTAGCTACATCAAGGTGCTTATGGATAGAGGTGTGGCGTATAAAACGAGTGATGGAATTTACTTTGATACGAGCAAGGATAGTGGATATTTTAGCATTAGCGGAAAGGATAATAACACCGATCTAATCGCGCGCGTGGCAAGTTTTGGAGAGAAAAAAGATGAAAAAGACTTCGTGCTTTGGAAATTTGATGAGAAATGGTACGAGAGCCCATTTGGAAAGGGTCGTCCTGGCTGGCACACCGAGTGCGTGGCGATGATAAGAGAATTTCTAAGTGACAAAGAAAATGATAAATTTGAGATCGACATACATGCTGGTGGTATCGACCTGCTCTTTCCACACCATGAAAATGAAGCAAGTCAGTGCAGATGCGCCTATCATAAAAATTTAAGCAAATACTGGATGCACAACGGCTTTATAAAGGTAAATAACGAAAAGATGAGCAAGAGCCTAAATAACAGCTTTTTTGTAAAAGACGCCCTAAAAAACGTTCATGGCGAAGTGCTTAGATTTTATCTGCTTACGAGCCATTACAGGGCGCATTTTAATTATTCAGATGAAGACTTAGTGGCTTCAAAAAAGAGGCTAGATAAAATTTATCGCCTTAAAAAAAGGGTTGATGGCGTGCAAGCTGGCGCCATAAACGAGAGCTTTAAAAATGAGCTACTTGAGGCACTAAGTGATGATCTAAACTCTTCAAAAGCACTTGCAAGTGTTGATGAGTTTGTAAAAATAGCAAACGAAAGGCTTGATACAAATCCAAAAGATAAAGCCTATAAGGCTGAAGTGGTGGCAAATTTAGAGCTCATAAGTGAAATTTTGGGCATTGCTATCACAAACTATGTGGAGTATTTTCAATTTGGTGTAAGCAACGAGCAAAAGGAGCAAATTAAAAGGCTTCTTGATGAGCGAGCGATAGCTAAAAAAGAGAGAAATTTTGCAAGAGCTGATGAGATAAGAGACGAACTAGAAAACATGAATATCTCTATCATGGATACGCCAAATGGCGCAGTTTGGGAGAAAAACAATGAATAACTTTGGCTTAAAAGATGTGCTAAAACGCTTTGGTCCTTATTTTAAAGACTACATTCCACACTTCATTCTAGCCTTCATCGGCATGGGGCTTGCAAGTGGCGGAACAGCAGTCAGTGCGTATCTAGTAGAGCCAGTACTTAATAAAATTTTCGTTGAAAAAAATGAAACACTGCTTTATTTGTTACCATGTGCGATTATTGCCATTTATGTGTTAAAAAATATAGGTACATTTATGCAGGCTTATTTTACGGCATATATCGGCCAAGATACGATTAGAAGATTTCGTGAAAAGATGGTCGAAAATTTACTAAATTTGGACATGAAATTTTTTAATGATTTTAGAACAGGCGAGCTAATAAGCAGAACCACGAACGACATAGAGCGCATAAGATCTATTGTTTCAAGTTTCATACCTGAGCTTATTAGAGAGCTTGTAACTATCATAGGCCTGCTTTGTGTAGTCATATATCAAAGCCCTAAATTGGCGTTTTTTGCACTTGTGGTCATGCCAGTAGCCATTTATCCGATCTCGCGCCTTGCAAAGAAGATGAAAAAAATTTCGAAGCAGTCGCAAGAAAAGACATCCGATATCACTTCAGCCTTGAGTGAAATTTTTACAAATATCGAGATAATTAAAGCAAATAACGCTCAAAAATACGAGCACTCACGTTTTATTGATGAAAATAATAAATTTTTTAAACTAAATCTTAAAACTGTAAAAATTGAGCAATTAGTAAGTCCACTTATGGAGACGATAGGCTCTATTGGTGTTGCAGCCGTTATTATCGTAGGAGGCAAGGACGTTATCGACGGAAATATAAATATGGGTGCTTTCTTTTCATTTTTAACTGCACTTTTTATGCTCTACACTCCACTAAAACGCATCGTAAATATATACAACAAAATGCAAGACGCGATCGCCGCAAGCGAGAGAACATTTTTCTTGATGGATAAAGTAAGCGATATAAAAGATGGTGAGAAAGAACTAAACGAAGAGATAAGACTTATCAAATTTAACAATGTCTGCCTAAACTACGGTGACAAAGAGGTTTTAAAAGGTATAAATTTAGAGGCTCGTGAGTCAGAATTTATAGCTCTTGTTGGCTCAAGTGGTGGCGGAAAAACCTCGCTCATGAATCTGCTTATTAGATTTTACGACGTAAATAGCGGAGAAATTTTAATAAATGAGACAAATTTAAAAGATATCAAAATCCACTCACTTCGCCAAAATATCGGCCTTGTAACGCAGCGTGTCTATATTTTTAACGATACAATCGCTAAAAACGTGGCTTACGGCAGAGAATTTAACGAAGATGCCGTGATAAATGCACTAAAAATGGCAAATGCTTATGAGTTTGTAAGCAAACTAGATGATGGTATCCACTCTATCTTAAATGAATTTGGCACAAACCTTTCAGGCGGTCAAAGACAACGCATCGCAATAGCAAGAGCACTTTATCAAAACCCACAAATTCTTATCTTTGACGAAGCTACTTCAGCGCTTGATAACGAGAGTGAAAAAGAGATCACAAAGGCTATAAACAACCTAAGAAACGAAAAGATCATCTTTGTCATCGCTCACCGTCTAAGCACGGTTGAGAGTGCTGATAAGATCGCGGTTTTAAGTGGTGGAAAGGTCGTTGATATCGGAAGTGATGAAGAGCTTAGCAAGAGAAATGAAATTTATGCAAAACTTAAAGGCAAAGCCTTAGTTTAAGGCGATTTTTGCTAAGATTTGCACAAATTTTTAGGCATTTTAAAGAGGTTAAAATGAGCTTAAACTACGATACTTTAAAATCTATATTTTTTAAATTTGATCCTGAAACTGCCCATAAAATAGCAGAACTTGCAATGATCGGAGCAAATAAAATTTTTCCAGGATCATTAAGCTTTGTAGCAAATAAGTGCGTGGTCGATGACAATGCGCTAAAACAAAATTTATTCTCAAGCACTTATCACAACCCAGTTGGTATAGCTGGGGGCTTTGATAAAAACGCCACAATGTTTGAAGCGCTCACAGCTCTTGGATTTGGGTATTTAGAATTTGGTACATTTACTCCAAAACCTCAACCTGGCAACGACAAACCAAGACTTTTTAGGCTCGTAGACGAAGAGAGCATCCAAAATGCGATGGGCTTTAACAACGACGGCTGTGAGACTATTAAAAATAGAGTCAAAAAACTTTATCCTTATACTTTGCCAATCTGGGCAAACATCGGTAAAAACAAGGTTACACCAAACGAAGACGCAATAAAAGACTATGAAATTTTAGTAAAGGAATTTAGTGAAATTTGCGACACATTTGTCATAAACGTCTCATCGCCAAATACACCAAATTTAAGAGCTTTGCAAGATGAGAGCTTCATAAAAGAGCTTTTTAGTGTCATTTTACCACTTACTAAAAAGCCAATCATCTTTAAAATCGCTCCTGATATGAGCCACGAAGATGCGATCAAGCTTTGTAGCTGCGCGGTAGAAAACGGCGCTAGTGGCGTGCTTGTCTCAAATACAAGCATTGATTACTCGCTCTCTCACTCGTCAAATTTAAAGGATTTTGGCGGACTAAGCGGCAAGGTTATCGCTCAAAAGTCAAAAGATATCTTTAAAGCCGTGGCAGACGAGCTTTACGGCAAGACGACGCTTATCGCATGTGGTGGCATAGATAGCGGTGCAGAGGCATATGAGCGCATAAAAATGGGAGCAAATTTAGTGCAAATTTTTACAAGCTTTGTCTTTAAAGGGCCAATGATCGCAAGAGATATAAATTTAGAAATTTTAGAACTTTTAAAAAGAGATGGCTTTGCCTCTATTAGCGAAGCGGTCGGCATAGATGTTAAAAAATAAAAGGCAAAAGATTGATAAAATTCAATAAAACAAAACTAGAAAACGGACTTGAAATTTATCACGTACCAGTAAATCCTGGCTCAAAAGTGATAAGTGTCGATGTGTTTTACAAAGTTGGATCAAGAAACGAAGTGATGGGCAAAAGTGGCATCGCTCACATGCTCGAGCATCTAAATTTCAAATCAACCAAAAATTTACGAGCTGGGGAGTTTGATGAGATCGTAAAAGGCTTTGGCGGCGTAAATAACGCAAGTACAGGCTTTGACTATACCCACTACTTTATAAAAGCTTCAAATGAAAATTTAGACAAAACGTTTGGGCTTTTTGCCGAACTTATGAAAAATTTATGCCTAAAAGACAAAGAATTTCAGCCAGAGCGAGACGTGGTGCATGAAGAGCGCAGGTGGCGAACAGACAACAACCCTATGGGTTATCTATACTTTAGACTCTATAACCACGCATTTATCTATCATCCATATCACTGGACACCGATAGGCTTTATAAAAGATATCGAAAACTGGAATATCTCCGACATAAAAGAATTTCACGCTACGTATTATCAGCCCAAAAATGCCATTTTGATGATAAGTGGCGACATCGGCAAGGATGAGGCATTTAAGCTAGCTAAGAAAAATTTTAGTGGCATAAAAAATAAAAGAGCCATCCCAAAAACTCACTGTAAGGAACCTGAGCAAGATGGGGCTAGAAGAGCCATTATCTACAAAGATAGCCAAACACAAATGCTAGCGATCGCTTACAAAATCCCAAATTTTAAACACTCCGATCAAGTAGGTCTAAATGCGATCAGTGAATATCTAGCCACTGGCAAAAGCTCTATTTTACAGCAACGTCTAATCGATGAGCTAATGCTCGTAAATCAAATTTATGCTTATAATATGAGCTGCGTTGATGAAAATTTATTTATATTTTTAGCAGTTTGCAACCTAGATGTCGAAGTAAACGTGGTTGAGGCTGAAATTTTAAAGATCATAGATGATTTAAAAAATAAACCAATCGACAAAGATGATGTTTTAAGAGTTAAAAATTTGATAAAAACTGATTTTATTTACTCATTTGAGAGTGCAAGCAAGGTTGCAAATTTATATGGCTCGTACCTTGCTAGAGGTGACATAAAGCCACTTTACGAGCTTGAAAAAAATATCGATAAGATAGATGCCAAGCTTTTAAAAGAGATAGCAAATAGATATTTTAATGAAAAAACCAGCACAACAATAATATTAAAAAAGGAATAAACGTGGAAAATTCGCTTCAAGGTGCGATGACCGCACTCATTACGCCATTTAAAAATCAAAAAGTAGATGAAGTTAGTTTTGAAAAACTAATAAAAAGACAGATAAAACACGGCATAGATGTCGTTGTACCAGTTGGAACCACTGGCGAGAGTGCAACACTGACGCATGATGAGCATAGAATTTGTATCGAAATAGCCGTAGATGCATGTAAAGGCACAAATGTAAAAGTACTAGCTGGTGCTGGTAGTAACGCAACTCACGAGGCTATTGGTATCGCTAAATTTGCTCAAGCCCATGGCGCTGATGGTATCCTTTCAGTTGCGCCTTATTACAACAAACCAACGCAGGAAGGACTTTATGAGCATTACAAAGCCATAGCAAATAGCATTGAAATCCCTGTGCTTCTTTATAATGTCCCAGGAAGAGTTGGCGTGGATATCTTGCCAGCGACTGTTTTTAGGCTTTTTAAAGAGTGTAAAAATATCTACGGCATCAAGGAGGCTACAGGTAGTATAGATAGATGCGTAGATCTGCTAGCTCACGAGCCGAATTTAGTAGTCATTAGCGGAGAAGATGCGATCAACTACCCTATCATATCAAATGGCGGCAAAGGCGTTATCTCGGTTACTGCAAACCTCTTGCCAGATCAAATTTCACAGCTTACACACCTTGCGATGAACGAAGAGTACAAAAAAGCGAAACTAATAAACGATAATCTATACACGATCAATAAAACGCTCTTTTGCGAAAGCAATCCGATACCGATCAAAGCAGCGATGTATCTAGCTGGACTCATCGACTCTTTAGAGTATCGCTTACCACTTTGCAAACCAAGTAAAGAAAATTTTAAAAAGATAGAAGAAGTAATAAAAAATTACGAAATAAAGGGTTTTTAATGAATGACACACTAAACGAATTTAAAGGTAAAACACTAGTTATCAGCGGTGGCACTAGAGGCATTGGTAGAGCCATAGTTGAAGAATTTGCAAAAGCTGGCGTAAACATAGCATTTACCTACAACTCAAACGAAGAGCTTGCAAAAGAGCAAGCAAAAGAGCTTGAGGCTACTTATAAGATAAAAGCAGGAGCATATGCACTAAATATCCTCGAGCCAGAGACTTATAAAGAGCTATTTTCAAAGATAGACGAGGACTTTGATAGGATTGATTTTTTCATCTCAAATGCTATCATCTCAGGTCGCGCAGTAGCTGGTGGATACACTAAATTTATGAAGCTAAAACCAAGAGGCATAAACAATATCTTTACAGCAACCGTAAATGCCTTTGTTGTAGGCACTCAAGAAGCTGCAAAACGCATGGAAAAAGTGGGTGGTGGTAGTATCATTAGCCTATCATCAACTGGAAATTTAGTCTATATCGAAAACTACGCAGGTCACGGCACAGCAAAAGCAGCCGTTGAAGCCATGGCAAGATACGCTGCTACAGAGCTTGGTGAGAAAAACATCCGCGTAAACGTCGTAAGTGGTGGTCCTATCGAGACAGACGCGCTAAGAGCCTTTACCAACTACGAAGAAGTACGCGATATGACAGCAAAGCTTAGCCCGCTAAACCGCATGGGACAGCCGACTGACCTAGCCGGAGCATGTCTATTTTTGTGTTCATCTAAGGCTAGCTGGGTGACAGGACATACATTTATAATAGATGGCGGCACAACTTTTAAATAAGAAAATTGAAATTTTAAGCATAAAGGCATATTTGTGAGTTTAAATTTACCAAACGCATTGGCATTTTTTAGGATACTACTGGCTCCGCTTATGTTTTTTATGCTCGTAAATGCGCCAGGAATTTTTACGCAAATTCACATAAGCTGGATAAATTACTTTGCAGCTCTTATTTTTGTGATCGCCTCGGTGACTGACTTTTTTGACGGCTACATCGCAAGAAGCTGGGATCAAAAGACCAAGCTTGGCGCTATCCTTGACCCGCTAGCTGATAAGATGCTAATTCTTGCTGCATTTTTAGGTCTCATGATGCTTGGCAGAGCGAGTACTTGGGCTGTTTATCTCATCTTGGTGAGGGAATTTTTTATAACTGGCTTTCGTGTCGTTATGGCAAGTGACGGCGTAGAGGTCGCAGCTTCGATGGCTGGCAAAGTAAAAACCGTCTCGCAGATGTTTGCGGTTGGATTTTTACTAATGAGCTGGCCTGGTGGCGAGCTTTTGCTATGGATAGCTGTTGCGCTTACACTTTATTCTGGATTTGAGTATATTTTTGCCTATGTAAAGGCGATGAAAAAGAGTTAAATTTGAGCTACGAATTAAAAGAGATTATTTTAGAACGCACTGCAAATTTAGAGCCAGCTCTGCAAAAACAAGCTAAAAAGCTAAATCAAAAAATCATCAACACAAATTTTTATCACGATGCTAAAAATTTAGAAAAGATTGGCGCTGTGATCAGTCCTGAGCTAAATGAATTTTTATTAAGCTGCGCTTTAGAATACGACAAAACTCATGCAGATAAATTTGATACGTTTGATAACGACGTAGAGACTTTGCGTGGCGTTTGGAGTGCGATGAGCTTTTCAAAAAGCCCAGAAATTTTAGACTATCTAAACATACAAGCTGCTCGCTCGGTATCACACCGCTCGTTTGCTCATAGATATATCTTTGAAATTTTACGCTTGCAAGAGAAAGCTGGCCGCACACATCCGCTACTTGCCAAGCTTTATGACTATTATAATGGCTTGCAAGCAAAACTACCCATATATGAGCTTTTGCGCCGTATAGGCGTGAGCCCTGCTGATCCTTATGATTTTGACATCTCGCTAAATGCTGTAAATTTTGGCTACTGGTTTAGCAACCAAGGACTAAGTGATGATGAGCTAGCCGGTAAATTTCACTTAGAAATTCGCTTTTTTGCCCCTTTTATAAATGACCATACATTTGAGATAGAGCTTAGAAACGACGCTGTGCCAAGGGCTAGAATAAATTTTAACGATGACGGCATGAGCTTTTTGCAAGAGTTACCAAGTAATGCTTTGCTCCGCCCTGATATTTTAAATCTAAAGCCATTTATCGCCCAAATGAAGTCCTATTTTCATATAAATTTTGACGTAGACAACAAAGACATGACCAATATAAGCGCAAGCAAAGGTCTAAATAAAGGTAAAGTCACATCTTGGCTAAAAGAAATTTTTAGCTAAATGCCGTTTGAGAGTAAATTTATAAATTTTGGCTAAAATCTCATCAATTTTTTCAAAAAAAGGTAAGCTTTGAAAGGCATTTTCTTCACACTAGTCCTGCTTGGCCTTGGGCTTTATGCGTATTCGTTTTATTTTTTAGTGACCATTTTAGCCATTAGTTTTCTCATATTTTTTCACGAGCTTGGCCACTTTTTGGCAGCAAGAACGCTTGGCGTAAAGGTAAATACCTTTAGTATTGGCTTTGGCGAGAAAATTTACACCAAAAACGTTGGCGGCACCGACTACTGCCTAAGCGCGATCCCACTTGGCGGATACGTGCAGCTAAAAGGGCAAGACGACACCGACCCAAAGGCAAAAAACTACGACGCTGACAGCTACAACGTGCTAAGTCCGATAAAGCGAATTTACATCCTCTTTGCTGGGCCATTTTTCAACTTTATCTTGGCGTTTTTCATATACATTTTGCTTGGATCTATCGGAGTTGAAAGACTTGCGCCAAGTATAGGCCACATAGCTGAAGGCTCGGCAGCTGCAAGTGCTGGGCTAGCTAAAAATGATAAAATTTTAGCAATAAATGGCGTAAAGATAAACGAGTGGGATGAGATCAGTAAAAATGTAAAGCTTGAGCCAAGCACCATTTTGATAGATCGTAACGGCTCACAAATGACTATAAATTTAACGCCAAAGATAGGCGAGACGATAAATATATTTAATGAAAAGGTACAGCGCCCATTGATCGGGATCTCTCCAAATGGCGAAGTGATAAAAATTTACCACACTGGTCTTGCAGGCATAAATTTTGCCTTTAGTGAGACGATCGAAGCATCAAAACTAATCTTTAAAAGCTTTACCAAACTAGTAAGCGGAGCTGTGCCGCTAAAAGAGGTCGGGGGCATCGTGCAGATCGCCGATGTCACATCAAAGGCCGCTAAGATCAGCCTTAGTGTGCTTTTAACCATCGTAGCGTTAATCTCTGTAAATTTAGGTGTTTTAAATTTATTTCCTATCCCAGCGCTTGATGGCGGGCACATCTTATTTAACATTTATGAACTAACTTTTAGACGCGAAATAAATGAGCGAGTGCTTGTTGCTCTTACCTACTGTGGCTGGGCGCTACTGCTTGGCATCATGGTGCTCGCGACATTTAATGACATTATGAGATTAAGTGGAGGTTTATGATGATAGTTTTAAAAGAACTACTTGAAAAGATCGAAAATTTAAGCAAAGACGTGACGCTCATCGCTGTTAGCAAAAATGTGACATGCACTGAAGTAAGAGAGCTTTATGCGCAAGGGCAAAGAAATTTTGGCGAAAATAGAGTCCAAGAGCTAGCCAAAAAAGAGCTAGAACTGCAAAATTTTGCTGATATAAAATGGCATATGATCGGCCGATTGCAAAATAACAAAATAAATCAAATGATAAGTCTAAAGCCCACACTTTGGCAAAGCTGCGATAGCTTTGAAAGAGCCGTAGAGGTCGATAAAAGACTCAGCTACAAGCTCGATACATTGCTTCAAATAAACTCGGCTGATGAAGATACAAAGCAAGGCGTAAGCGTAGCAAATGCGGCAGAAATTTATGAGCGTATCCAAAGCGAGTGCAAAAATATCAATCTAAAAGGCGTGATGAGTATCGGAGCGCATGTGGATGAGCCAAAAGAGATCCAAAAGAGCTTTGAGCTAACTTATGAAATTTTTGATAGCCTAAAGCCAAAAGGTGCAACTATCTGCTCGATGGGCATGAGTAGTGATTACGAGCTAGCTATAAAATGTGGCTCAAATATGATTCGCCTTGGCACTATGCTTTATCTATAAATTTATTGCTTTTGCATGCTCTTACTGCTAACGAAATAGATCACTGCTGGAACTATGTAAATTTCTGCCCAAAGAAACTTGAGAAAAAATTAAAATTTAATGTTTAGCGTCAGCCAAAACTAGAGCAAAAAGTACTTTTACGCCAGCTTTTTCTAGAGTGTTTTTAGCCTCAAGTATCGTTGTGCCAGTGGTTACGATGTCATCTACTAAAATAACTGGCGCAGTGATCTTTTTTAGGATTTTAAAATTTCTTGGGTTATTTTGTCTAAATTGCAAATCCTTACCACTATAGCTGATCTTGCTGGTTGCATGCAGTGCGTGAAATATGGGCTTTAGATTTTTAGCCCTTAGCGCATTTGCCAAAATAGCCGTGTGCGAATAGCCGTGATGCACTCTATCATCTATCGGCAGAGCATAGACTTTCTCCGGTAAGCTAAAGCTTTTAGCAAATTTATTAAATGCAAATTTAGCTAAGTTTTTATATATAAAATATCCGTGCATTTGGTGCTTGGAGTGGATGAGTTCTTTTATTTCAGAGTAGCCGTAAAAGCTATAAATTTTAAAGCCCTCTAGTTCTCTTACTATCGGGCTTTGCTCGCTTAAAATTTGTGAGCAAATTTTACAAAATGTATTTAGCGTAAAACTCTTGCAAAACGCACAAAACATTAGCTATTTAAAATAGCAATTGCTGTGCGTTTGATGGCATCATTTATGATCTCAGTTAAAAATGATTTAAATGCTCCACCTGTGCGAATCAACTCAAATTTGGTTTGATTATTTGAAATATTTTTAACGATACTTTGATCGCCTTTTTGGATCTTAAGCGTGATCTTAATATTACCTTTTGTATTATCAGTGCCGTATCCGCTCATATTTGCTTCAAATTCGTTGATAAAAATTTCAACTACAACGCCACCCATGCCATTTACATTTGCACCGCGCGCCATAAGCTCTTTTTTGAGCGAATCACTAAAATAAGTAGCAAGATCGTTTTGAAGCACGACATATTCTTTTACTGTGCCTTTGCTATCAGTGATCGTAGCAATAGTACTTTTGTTTTTACGGTTATCATGCACTGCGCTTATATAGGCCTCAAAGCCGCTATTTTGTTGGCTTGAAGCAGCCTTATATGGATCAAATGCGACAACACTTTGACTTGGCGCACAACCAGTTAAAAATAAAACAAAAAGTCCAAAAATAGCTAAAAATTTAAATTTATTCATCGTTTTTCCTTTTAAAGTTTAGTGATCTCATCGGCTACTTTTATCGCGGCTTGTTTAACTAAAAGTGCGATAAAAAAGTCAAACTGACCAGACTCTGACGCTTCTAACTTCTCCACATGGTGCCTAGTCGAGATAGGTAACGTTTTTTTGAAATTTATATTTGAAAGAATAAGAAGCCCATTTAGATGTCCATTTAAAATTTCTGAACTTCCCGAATAGCTTCCTCTAAGTTCGTCAAATCTAAAATCAAGCCTGTACGTATAAGGTGATGTTTGAGTATCGACAACAACGATTCCACGAGAATTTAACTCACGCTGCAAAAACATGTAAAAAAGTACTTCAAGGCGTGGGTTTGAGTTAAAAACTGCAGTATTTCCTTCAACACCTGTGTAATATATAGATCTAGCACTACTTCTAGCATCGACGATCCTGTGGAAATAAACCTTTTTTAATCCAACATTAGTATCGATCATATTTTTTTCCAAGCAGCAATTTATTGCTACATCACTTTTGTATTTAACACCATTTATAAAAAGACCATCGCCCCTGCCTTTGCAAGCACTGCAGTCAGCTGGGATCCTCATAACCTCTTCAAAATACATCTTATCTTCGCTGTTTATGCTCGCACTTTGTACACCATCTATTCCTTCACACGATAGACAAAGGCTAGCTTTAGCCACGCAACCAGTTAGAAAGATAGCTACAAAAACTGCTAGTAATGTCGTTCTTAGCATTTTACTTCCTTTTGCTCTTTTTGTTTTTTGCGGAGATTTTTCACACTCTCGCCTGCGATGCCGTAGTTATTCATATCGATCTCATCGATAATGACAACGGTATTTTGAGCGCTTCTACCTAAAATTTCGCTTATTAGCTTTGTAACTCCGCTTATCATCTTCTCTTTTTGCTCCACGCTTGGGCTATCACCCTCTTTTGTCACGCAAATTTTCACAAATGGCATAGTGCTCCTTTTTGTAAATTTAGTATTTAAAATTTAATCAAAAACAAAAACCAAAAGCGGACGTATCACCGCCTAGCAATAAGGCGAGATATTTTGTGATGATTTTGAAAGCTGTTACGTGAAATTTTGATGCAGATAGAACATGCGGTTCATCAAGCCAAAATTTCACTAACTCTTTCAAAAGGGCACAAAAGATAAGCCTCTAGTCTATTTTTAAGACGGACAAGAACGCCTCTTGCGGCAAATTCACCTTTCCTATCGCCTTCATGCGTTTCTTACCCTCTTTTTGCTTTTCAAGCAACTTTCTCTTACGTGTAATATCGCCACCATAGCACTTGGCTGTGACGTTTTTACCCATTGATTTCACGGTTTCGCGAGCGATTATTTTATTGCCGATGCTAGCTTGTATCGCTACTTCAAAGAGCTGACGAGGCACGATCTCTTTCATTGCTTTTACAAAGTCCCTGCCCTTTGTCTGCGCCTTGCTCTCAGGCACGATGATAGAGAGTGCATCGACCGTTTCACCAGCCACTTTGACATCAAGCTTTACTAGATCGCCCACGCGGTAGTCACTAGGCTCATAATCAAAGCTCGCGTAGCCTTTGGTGCTTGATTTTAGCTTGTCGTAAAAGTCCATCACGATCTCGTTCATCGGTATGTCATACTCAAGCAAAACACGATCAGTCGTGATGTAGTCCATCTTTGTTTGTATGCCACGGCGGTTGTTTAAAAGCGTGATGATATTGCCCAAAAACTCACTTGGTGTGATGATGGTAGCCTTCACGTATGGCTCAAGGATCGAGTCTATTTTATTGACTGGTGGCAGCTGGCTTGGGTTTTGGATTTTTAAATTTAGTCCATCAGTTTGGATGACTTCATAAGTCACAGTTGGCGCTGTGGCGATGAGATCAAGGTCAAACTCACGCTCCAGCCTCTCTTTGACGACCTCCATGTGAAGAAGACCTAAAAAGCCAACCCTAAAGCCAAACCCAAGCGCGACCGAGGTCTCTGGCTCGTAACTTATCGAGCTGTCATTTAGCTTTAGCTTATCAAGTGCGTCACGCAAATCTTCAAATTTATCAGTTTCGATCGGATAAAGTCCAGCAAAAACAAACGGCTTAGCCCTCTCAAAGCCACCTACTGGCTCTTTTAATGGATTTCTAGCCTGCGTAATCGTATCGCCCACCTGGACGTCACTAACATTTTTAAGTCCGAGTACAACGATGCCTACTTCGCCAGCAGAAAGACTCTTTGTCTTTATAGGAGCGATAGGATTTGGATACATGAGATCGAGCACGATGTGCTTTTTGCCTGTTCCCATGACTAAAATTTCATCATTTTTTGAGATAGTACCGTCGTATACACGTACAAGAGCAAGTGCGCCAAGATAGTTGTCAAACCAGCTATCATAAATAAGTGCCTTTGTGGGCTTGTTTGCATCACCATTTGGCGCAGGGATCCTCGTGATAATCGCTTCAAGCAGCTCTTTTATGCCGATGCCGCTTTTTGCGCTCACCTCAATCGCTCCAGAGCAGTCAAGACCGATGATATGCTCGATCTCGTCCTTTACTCTAGCAGGATCAGCCGCAGGTAGGTCGATCTTATTGATGACTGGGATGATCTCTAGGTTATTTTCAAGTGCGATATAGACGTTTGCAATGGTTTGTGCCTCCACTCCCTGGCTAGCATCCACGACTAGCAGTGCGCCCTCACAACTAGCCAAAGAGCGGCTCACCTCGTAGCTAAAGTCGACGTGACCCGGAGTGTCTATCAAATTTAGAACAAAATTTTCGCCATTTAGTGCGTAGTTTAGGCGCACAGACTGGGCTTTTATCGTGATGCCACGCTCTTTTTCGATATCCATTGTATCCATGATCTGACTGCTCATCTCACGGTCACTGACGGCGCCACACTCCTGTATGAGGCGGTCAGCAAGCGTGCTTTTGCCGTGGTCGATATGAGCGATGATGCTAAAATTTCTGATGTTTTTCATATAAGCTTTACTTTTTACTAAATTTTGGGCTTTATTTTGCCTAAAGTTGATTTAAATGCCAATAAATATATTTTTATCATAAGCCCGCCAATAGAACTTGGCTCTATTCTCAAAAATCTTAATGACAATGTCCAAAGTGCTCATGTCCTTCATCGTCATTTAGCTCACAGATGAGACCAGCTTTGTGCCCAAGGCTCTCGCTCTCAAACTGAAGCGTGACATGGCCGATGCCTGCGTGAGAAAGCTCGTGTTCGATGCGCTTTATCATCTTTGAAATTTCAGCCACGCTTAAAGCATCATCCACCACCACGTGGGCTATGAGCGCGTTTGTGCCAGCATTTATCGCCCATATATGCAGGTCATGCACGATTTTAACGCCATCTACGCCCTTTATAACGCCTAAAATTTCATCCGTATCAAGCTTAAGCGGCACGGCTTCGATCAGGATATTAAAGCTATCTTTTAGCAAGCTAGCGCCACTTTTTATGATGAGTAGCGAAACAAAGATGCTTGCGATGCTATCGGCCTGCGTGAAGTTAAATTTCATCACAAGAAGCGCCGCGACGATGGCGCCAACTGAGCCAAGCGTGTCGCCAAGCACGTGCAAATAAGCACCTTTCATATTTAAATTTTCTTTTGTATCAGCGCTTTTATGCATATAAACAGCCACGACTAAATTTACCATAAGCCCCAAAATACTAACAACAAGCATCGTCTCAGCTTTGATCTCCGGCTCGCTAAAAAGTCTGATGATAGCTTCGACTACGACAAAGACGGCGAGTGCAATAAGGGCCAGCGCATTTATGAAAGCGGCAATGATCTCGACCCTTTTGTAGCCAAAGGTCTTTTGCAAATTTGCCCTTTTTTCTGCGATCTTAAAAGCAACCAGCGACAAAAAGAGAGCCGCAGCATCTGAGAGCATGTGAAATGCGTCGCTAATGAGTGCAAGCGAGTTTGAAACGAAGCCAAAAACGGCCTCAACTATCATAAACGTGAAAATTAGAAAAAATGAATTTCTAAGAACGCTCTTGTTGTGCATCTTTGTCCTTCTTTTGGGCGTCGATCCTCTTACCTATATCTTTTAAATTTGAAAATTCCTCGATGAGCTTTGGCGAGTCGTCAAGACTGATGACGAAATTCCATATATAGGTCATCACAGAGTAGATGTGGCCGGCATTTGTCTGCTGCGAGCTTAGCACTATTATCGCCACCAAAAAGAGCAGCGAAGCGCTAATACCGATGATAAAATAGCTCATTGCCTCCCTATTTGAGATCGCTATACGAAATTTAGAAACGACATCGTAGTGCCTATTTAGCGTGCTTTTGTTAAAAACACCTATCACCTTTGCCTCTTTTTCTAGGCGGTCATTTAAGCGAAGATAAAGGTCGTCATTTTTCTTGATATATCTTGGCAAAAATATAAGAAAAAAGATCATCACGGCAAAGCACGCCACAGCGACCTTTGGCTCGACAAAGATGAGCATAAACGCTGAGCCAATGATCGAAATAACCGATGTAAAAAACATAGGAAAATGCGTCTCAAAGAAATTTACAAACTCTCGCGAGAGCGCTACTCTGGCGATGATAGCGGAATCATCTTTGGCATTTTGTTTTTCATTCATGATGACGTTTACAGCAAGCTTTGCGTAGATATTTGCAAAAACTTGCGTATCCACGCGGCGTCTAACGGCTCCTACAAGCCACGCTATGAGCACAAAAAATGCATAAACGATGGCATTTGACGTGTTTCCTTGCATGATTGCGTTGATCGCAAAGCCCGCAAATATTGGGTATGCCAGAAAAAGTCCGTTCTCTGCTAGCACCAAAGCAAAGGTCAAAATGAGCTTTTTGTTGTGCTCGGTCGCTATGCTCTTTAGCGTCTTAAAGACGTTATTTTGCAAATTTTAACTCCAAGTTATCATAAATCTTTCGTAAATTTTAGCCTAAATTTGCAAATTTTGATAAATTTTTGTTGTAACTCTTGACATTACAACAAAAAAGTATTATACTTCGCTCATCAGTTATAATAAAAAAGATTACAACAAAAAATAAGGAGAACAAAATGAAAAATTATCAGGTTGCAAAGATCGCAAATGCGCCAAGAGTCGAGCTAAAAGAGGCTTTAAATTTAACTGGCTGTGAAGTATCTATAAACGAGCTTCCAGCAAATGTGAGCGTGCCATTTGTCCATGCGCACAAGCAAAACGAGGAGCTTTACATCATCACTGATGGCGATGGCGAGCTCTTCATCGATGGCGAAGTAATAAAAGTAAGCAAAGGCGACGCGGTGCGCATAGATCCAGATGGCAAAAGGTGCTTTAAAGCTGGCAAAAACGGCATCAAAATGATCTGCATCCAGACAAAACGCGGTAGCCTAGAGCAATACACAATGAGCGACGGCGTGATAGTTGATGACGTAAAACCAAGCTGGCTCTAAAGAAATAAAGAGTATAAAAATACGAGTGTAAAGGTTATTTACAAAGATATTTTCGAGCTTACAAAGGCTGATCTAGCAGGCTTTGATGCTGTTATCAGTGCATTTGCAGCATGGAGTGAAGAAACCTTCCCACTTCACAAAAAAGTGGCCGCTCACCTTATAAATTTACTAGAAGGCGCTAGCACAAGGCTTATCGTAGTTGGCGGCGCTGGTACGTTATTTGTTGATGACAAGGGCACAATGGTGATGGATACGCCAGACTTTCCGGCTGCATATATGGGCGTGGCAAAAGCGACTACGGAGTCTTATTTTGAGCTAAAAGGTAGGAGCGATTTGCTTTGGACATACGTAAGCCCAGCAGGCGACTACGACGCAAATGGTGCTCGTACTGGTAAATACGTGCTTGGTGGAGATAACCTCATCTTAAACTCAAAAAATGAGAGCTATATAAGTTATGCAGACCTTGTGCTTGCGATCATAGACGAGCTAAAAAACAAAAATTTTATACAAAAACGCTTCACAGCAGTTGGCGAGCGAGCATGAAATTATAGATTTGACATAGCTGGTACAAAAAGCTAGCTTGTCAAATCTAAACTAAAAAATAAACTTCTTTTAGTAAAAATTTAAAGTATAATCAGAAAAAATTTCAAGGACGATCATGCAAATAGGGATTAAGTTTTCAACCGCGATCCATGTAGTTTTAGCAGCTTGTTTTTTCAAAGACGAGAAAGTTACGAGCGAATTTATAGCAGGTAGTATAAATACAAATCCAGTCATAGTTAGGCGCCTGCTTTGCACTCTAAAGGCTGCAGGGCTCGTAAATGTCGCAGCCGGAGTTGGTGGTGTGAGTCTTGCGAAAGAGCCAAAAGATCTAACCCTCCTTCAAATTTTTAACGCAGTAAATGATAAAGAAAAACTTTTCAAGATCCACTCTGACTCACCTAAAGCCTGCCCACTTGGTAGCAAGATCGAGGGACTCTTAACTGGTCACTTCCTAAAAGCACAAGAAGCTTTAGAGGATAGTTTAAGAAACATTACTTTACAAGATCTATTGGATGAACTTATTAATCTATAAAAATTTAAAAAGTTGACAAACTAAGTTATAGAATTTAAAAAGTAGGCAAATATATAAAAACCAATCTATTTTTTATTAGGAACGCTATGCGCTCCTAACTATTTTTATATACTTTATGTAAGAATTTTTATAAATTTCTAGATTTATTACTCTTTGCTCTTCTCTTTTTTAGCTTTACTCTTTTTCTCTGCTTTATCTTTTAGCTTTTCTTTCTTATCTTTGACTTCTTTTGCACTATCTTTAGCACTATCTTTTTTCTCTTTTACTTCATCACTCTTTTTACTTGCTTTTTCTTTTATCTCATCTTTTTTAGATTTTATTTTAGATTTTGTGTCATCTATCTTTGTAGTGCCTGATACTGATATATCTGATTTTAAATTTTCAAATGTCTTATCGCCTATACCATTTACATTTTTTATATCTTCTATTGAGTTAAATTTATTCGCTTTTCTATACTCTATTATTGCATCTGCCTTTGAAGAACCTATACCATCTAAACTCATTAACTCTTCTTTTGTGGCGGTGTTTAAATTTATGGCTGCTAGTAATGTAGAAGCTGCTGCTAATAGTGAGAATATAATCTTTTTCATTTTTTGTCCTTTTTGGGTAAATTTGGGTTTGGAGTCTATCATATTTGGTGTTTTTAGTCAACACTTGTATAAAAGCATAAACTAAAAGATATTTATAAACATAGAGATAAAAAGTCTAATTATTTAAAAATATAAATAAATTTTAGATTTGATATTTTGTTATAAATTAAAAAAATATTAAAAGAAGATTGTTTAGATAAAGAAGATTAAAAATTAACAAAGCCCGCAACGACCTACTTTTCCAACATCCCAGTAAGGGAGAGTATCATCAGCCAGGACGAGCTTAGCTTCTTGGTTCGAGATGGAGCAAGGCGTTTCCTCGTCTGTATAGTCACGGGCAGTGTTAAATAAAAAATATATCAGATAAATCTCTTATTTAACACTACTTGATAAAGTTAAAAGTCATAAACAAAGTCTTATAAAAACATATCTTATTAAGTTTTTATCCTTAACAAGGAAGTGATGCTTATTAAAAGATAAGCAGACGAGCTATTAGTACTGGTCAGCTAAAGGACTTTCATCCATTACACACCCAGCCTATCAAACACATAGTCTATATGAGCTCTTAAAAGAAGATTCATCTTGGAGTTGGCTTCCTGCTTAGATGCTTTCAGCAGTTATCACATCCCAACATAGCTACCGAGCGGTGCCCTTGGCAGAACAACTCGTACACCAGTGGTTGGTTCGACCCGGTCCTCTCGTACTAGGGTCAACTCTCCTCAATCTTCTTGCGCCCACGGCAGATAGGGACCGAACTGTCTCACGACGTTCTGAACCCAGCTCGCGTACCGCTTTAAATGGCGAACAGCCATACCCTTGGGACCTGCTCCAGCCCCAGGATGCGATGAGCCGACATCGAGGTGCCAAACCTCCCCGTCGATGTGAGCTCTTGGGGGAGATCAGCCTGTTATCCCCGGGGTACCTTTTATCCTTTGAGCGATGGCCCTTCCACACAGAACCACCGGATCACTAAGACCGACTTTCGTCTCTGCTTGACGTGTATGTCTCGCAGTTAAGCTGGCTTATGCCTTTATACTCTACGAACGATTTCCAACCGTTCTGAGCCAACCTTTGTAAGCCTCCGTTACATTTTGGGAGGCGACCGCCCCAGTCAAACTACCCACCAGACATTGTCCTACTTGAGGATAACTCAAGCTAGTTAGCTATCAGAATAAAAAAGAGTGGTATCTCAACAATGGCTCACCATAAACTGGCGTCTATGGATCAAAGCCTCCCACCTATCCTGCACATTTTTATCCCAATAGCAGTGTCAAGCTGTAGTAAAGGTCCACGGGGTCTTTCCGTCTTGCCGCGGGTAGGAGGAATTTTCACCTCCACTACAATTTCACTGGATCCCTCTTCGAGACAGCTCCCATCTCGTTACGCCATTCATGCAGGTCGATATTTAATCGACAAGGAATTTCGCTACCTTAGGACCGTTATAGTTACGGCCGCCGTTTACTCGGGCTTCGATCAAACGCTTCGCAGAGCTAACGTCATCAATTAACCTTCGAGCACCGGGCAGGCGTCACACCCTATACATCCTCTTACGAGTTAGCAGAGTGCTGTGTTTTTGGTAAACAGTCGGGAGGGACTCTTTGTTGTAACCTTCAATGCTTACGGAGTAAATCCTTCACAAAGTTAGGCACACCTTATACCGAAGATACGGTGCTATTTTGCAGAGTTCCTTGAAGAGAGTTCTTCCACGCGCCTTAGAATACTCATCCCACCCACCTGTGTCGGTTTACGGTACGGGCAACTATAACTAAACTTAGAAACTTTTCTTGGCTCGACAGTATCAGCAATTCGCTATCCATTCCGAAGAACTTCAAACGCCTGTGGGGTCTCGGCTTAAAAAGATCCGGATTTGCCTGGATCTTAACCTACACCTTTCGACTAGCACTACCATCCGCTAGCTTGCTTAACTCTAAGCGTCCTTCCATCGCACATTATAGTTGGCATTGGAATATTAACCAATTTTCCATCGCATACCCCTTTCGGACTTTGCTTAGGACCCGGCTAACCCTACGATGACGAGCATCGCGTAGGAAACCTTGGGTTTACGGCGTTGGGGATTCTCACCCCAATTATCGCTACTCATGCCTGCATGCTCACTTGTATTCACTCCAGCACTCCTTACCGGTATACCTTCAACGCAAATACAACGCTCTCCTACCACTTAGTAAAACTAAGTCTAAAGCTTCGGTACTCATTTTAGCCCCGTTATATTTTCCGCGCAGAATCACTAGACCAGTGAGCTATTACGCTTTCTTTAAAGGATGGCTGCTTCTAAGCCAACCTCCTGGTTGTTTAAGTAACTCCACATCGTTTTCCACTTAAATGAGATTTAGGGACCTTAGCTGTTAGTCTGGGTTGTTCCCCTCTCGACGACGGATTTTATCACTCGCCGCCTGACTGCCATGATTACACACTAGGTATTCGGAGTTTGATAGGGTTTGGTACATTGGTGTATGCCCTAGCCCATTCAGTGCTCTACCCCCTAGTGTTACTACATGACGCTATACCTAAATATATTTCGGAGAGAACCAGCTATCACGATGTTTGATTGGCCTTTCACCCCTATCCACAAGTCATCCCATAGCTTTTCAACGCTAGCGGGTTCGGTCCTCCACCGGCTCTTACACCGGTTTCAACCTGCTCATGGATAGATCACATCGTTTCGGGTCTGCAACGTCTGACTAAACGCCCTATTAAGACTCGCTTTCGCTACGGCTCCGGGTTTCCTTAACCTCGCCAGACATCACAACTCGCAGGCTCATTATGCAAAAGGCAGTCCATCACCCTGATAAATCATAGGGCTCTGAATGATTGTAAGCAAATGGTTTCAGGTTCTATTTCACTCTGATCACCTCAGTTCTTTTCACCTTTCCCTCACGGTACTTGTGCACTATCGGTCTAGTAGTAGTATTTAGGGTTGGATAGTGGTCTACCCAGCTTCAGACAGAATATCACGTGTTCCGCCCTACTCAGGATACTGCTAAGTAAAACAAAGCTTTCATATACGGGAGTATCACCCTCTACGCTCAACCTTTCCAGGTTATTCTATTAGCTAAGTTTAGTCTATATTGCAGTCCTACAACCCCGTTAGTAAACTAACGGTTTGCCCTCTTACGCGTTCGCTCGCCGCTACTAGCGTAATCTCTTTTGATTTCTTTTCCTGAGGGTACTAAGATGTTTCAATTCCCCTCGTTCGCTCCATATTAGGTAGTTAAGCTCGCGCTTAACTGGGTTGCCCCATTCAGAAATTCCCGGATCAAAGCCCCTTGACGGCTCCCCGAGACTTATCGCAGCCTGGCACGTCTTTCATCGCCTCTACTAGCCAAGGCATCCACCACTTGCTCTTTGTAGCTTACCTTTTCTATATTAGATTATTCTAATTCGCATCACTTCCTTGTTAAAGATAACTTTATGTTACTGTATTTAAATTCTAGCTCTCAAGACGGAAAGCATTGACTACTATTTAGATAAGTTTTAAATCCTAAATAGATTGTGATGTCAAACTTTTGCATTAAATGCAAAGAGAATAGAAATTTAAATCTTTAACAAGTCCTGTAAAATTGTTTTTAAAACTTGCTTGTGACTATTAACAATATTAATTAAAAGAACATTTAGACAAAAGTCTAATTAGAAAGTTTAATTTTTAAGCTCTCTAATTAGACTTAATATAGTTAAACTATTTTATGGTGGAGAATAGCGGGATCGAACCGCTGACCTCCTGCGTGCAAAGCAGGCGCTCTCCCAGCTGAGCTAATTCCCCAATTAAATTCTCTGGTGGGCCTAACAAGACTTGAACTTGTGACCTCACCCTTATCAGGGGTGCACTCTAACCAGCTGAGCTATAGGCCCCTATAGGTCTATCAATCTTTCAAAACTAAACAAGGATGATTGAGAATATCTTTCTTATAGATATCTTGTGAGAGAATATCTATATGTACTCTAGAAAGGAGGTGATCCAACCGCAGGTTCTCCTACGGTTACCTTGTTACGACTTCACCCCAGTCGCTGATTCCACTGTGGACGGTAACTAATTTAGTATTCCGGCTTCGAGTGAAATCAACTCCCATGGTGTGACGGGCGGTGAGTACAAGACCCGGGAACGTATTCACCGTAGCATGGCTGATCTACGATTACTAGCGATTCCGGCTTCATGGAGTCGAGTTGCAGACTCCAATCCGAACTGGGACATATTTTATAGATTTGCTCCATCTCGCGATATTGCTTCTCATTGTATATGCCATTGTAGCACGTGTGTCGCCCCGGACATAAGGGCCATGATGACTTGACGTCGTCCACACCTTCCTCCTCCTTACGAAGGCAGTCTCATTAGAGTGCTCAGCCGAACTGTTAGCAACTAATGACGTGGGTTGCGCTCGTTGCGGGACTTAACCCAACATCTCACGACACGAGCTGACGACAGCCGTGCAGCACCTGTCTTAACATTTCTGCAAGCAGACACTCTTCTATCTCTAGATGATTTGTTAGATATCAAGTCCGGGTAAGGTTCTTCGCGTATCTTCGAATTAAACCACATGCTCCACCGCTTGTGCGGGTCCCCGTCTATTCCTTTGAGTTTTAATCTTGCGACCGTACTCCCCAGGCGGTATACTTAATCCGTTAGGTGCATTACTGCCAAGACTAGCTTAGCAACAACTAGTATACATCGTTTAGGGCGTGGACTACCAGGGTATCTAATCCTGTTTGCTCCCCACGCTTTCACGCATTAGCGTCAGTTGAGTTCCAGCAGATCGCCTTCGCAATGGGTATTCCTGGTGATCTCTACGGATTTTACCCCTACACCACCAATTCCATCTGCCTCTCCCTCACTCTAGATTACCAGTTTCCCAAGCAGTTCTATGGTTAAGCCATAGGATTTCACAAGAGACTTGATAATCCGCCTACGCGTCCTTTACGCCCAGTGATTCCGAGTAACGCTTGCACCCTCCGTATTACCGCGGCTGCTGGCACGGAGTTAGCCGGTGCTTATTCGTTAGGTACCGTCATTGTTCTTCCCTAACAAAAGGAGTTTACGCTCCGAAAAGTGTCATCCTCCACGCGGCGTTGCTGCTTCAGGGTTTCCCCCATTGAGCAATATTCCCTACTGCTGCCTCCCGTAGGAGTCTGGACCGTGTCTCAGTTCCAGTGTGACTGATCATCCTCTCAGACCAGTTATGCGTCATAGCCTTGGTGAGCCATTACCTCACCAACTAGCTGATACAATATAGCCTCATCCTACACCGAAAAACTTTCCCTATCTAACTTATGTAAGACAGGAGTATAGAGTATTAGCAGCCGTTTCCAACTGTTGTCCTCTAGTGTAGGGCAGATTAGCTATACATTACTCACCCGTGCGCCACTAACTCATAAGAGCAAGCTCTTACTTGTCCGTTCGACTTGCATGTATTAGGCACGCCGCCAGCGTTCACTCTGAGCCAGGATCAAACTCTCCATATTATTACCTAGCAAAATTTATTTGATAGGATTTTATTATGAAGTTTTTAATCAAAAAAACTTTTAGTTTTATTTATTAGTTTGTCTAATCTATTATAATTATAAAATAATAGACTGGCTCAATCGATCACTTGTTTAGATTTCAAAGATTGACTAATAGTTTAACAATTGTAAGTTAAAAGAACTTTCTGCTCTGCGTTTTGCAAAACAGAAAGTGAAGTATATAGGAGTGATGCTTAAATACAGATAAAAATCAGGCTATTTTTTTTAAAAACCCATAAAGAAATTTTGAAGTCCAACTTTTCCATTAAATATAATATCTTTTTTGTTTGGATCATATTTAAATTCGCTTATTACTTTTTTGTCCTCTTCTTTAAAATATCCAGCAGATATCAAAGTAGGCTCAACAAAAGCTACTTCTGGCACTAATGTATCAAAAAAATTCGCCAGACTTTCATCGACACTTATTTTTCCGCTAAGGGATAATTTATCAAAAATTTCTGACTGATTTGTTCCCTTTTTAAAGCCATTTACTGCTGCATCCAAATTTAGCTTTAAAGTCTTATCTCCTTTTTTAAAGCTTAATGTATCTATTTTTATACTTGGATTCTTTTCTAAGATTTGATCTATTGTCTCATCAAAATTTAATCCAGCTAAAACATTATAATTTTCTTCATTATTTAAATTATTAAGCTTTTCTAATACATTATTTAATGCAGGTACATTAATATTTGCGATTTTGCTATCAAAGACAAAATCTGTATATTTTACTTTATCAACTGCTACTATACCTATTTTTATAACATCGTCTGATCTTCCAAGATCATTTGAGATTTCAAATTTTGAGTCATACTTAAAATCATCTATCAAAATATTACTTATATCATTAGAAGCGAAAGACACCCTTTTAAATTTAACTTTTGCCAAATAAGGTACAAGCTGGCTTTCTAAAATTTTTGAAATCTTAACTGACTCTTTATAACTTGAGTCAATATAAAATCCTTCGATATTTAGATCAACTTTGTTGTATTCACTAACATCTTTCAAAGCGATCTTGTCCGCTTCAATCTTTAAGCTGTTTATACTATCTTTTGAATCAAGCGTCATACCAATCTTTATATCTTTTGTATTAAATGCAGTTTTTTGCTTATCATTAAATTCAATATTGCTAAATTTAATATCCACATCTTTATCGCCAGTTAAACTAACTTTTGTTTTAGTTGTTGCAATGACATTTGAACCCATAAATGTTGCGATAATGTTTTTAATCATATCGTTTTGAATAGAAATTTTTGAGTCTATTTCAAAGCCATCTATAAAAGCAAGCGCTGTATGAGAAATTTCATTTTCTACTTTAAAAACCAAATCCTCATTTACATTTTTACCAAATATATTTTCCAAAAGATCTTTTGAAACACTAAAATCAAATGATCCTTTTGAGCCAAAAAAACCTTTTTTGTAATTGTTATTAGAAATTTTAAAGCCCTTAATATTATTTAGATCATTCACTATCCTTTGATAGTTTTTCTCCACCTCATTTGAAGCAAAATAAACCGCTCCAATGGCTACCACGATAACTACGATTAAAGCAGATATCACCTTTTTCATGCTTTTCTCCTTTTTGTAATATGTTGTAAAAAAAACCAAATTCCAAGCAACAAACAAACCATAGCAAGAGGCATAATATATCCATGCTCGCCAAGATAGTCGCTTGCACCTACAAAATAATCACCCGCTTTAAAGCTGGCAAATCCGATAATGACCGCCCAAAGCACTGACGAGATCAAATTTATAATGCTAAATTTATAAAATGAATATTTCGTAAGTCCAAGCGCGATAGGAACCAAAGTTTTGACGCCGTAGATAAATTTTTTGATGAATATTATCTTATCGCCGTGTTTTTTGGCCAAAATTCCTGCATAAGCAAGCTTTCTTTTATGATTTTTGATATAAGGCATAAGTGAGTTTTTATTAAATCTTGCGACATAAAAAATTAGCGTGTCGCCAATTGTATTTGCTACAGCAGCGACAATTATACTAAGAGTGATATCCATCTTGCCGGCAAAACTTAAAATTCCAGCGGCGATTAATGCAACCATACCGCCACCAAGGCTATAAAAAAACAATACAATATAGCCGTATGTTGAAACTGAGTTTATGATATCTTGCATTAATCTCCTAAAAGTTTAGATGCGGAGGCTATTAGCTGTTCATAGGCATAGCCACTTTGCTTTAAAATTTCTTCTCTTGCACTGATGACTGCTCCACCAAAGCTAGCTCCCGCAAAGAAACCATCATTTGCGGCATATGCGTAAATATCACTTGAAAATTTAAAATCGCTTACTTTACTGTAATTGCGTCCAATGTCACCAAAAGCTACTGAAAGCTTTGTATCAAGCGTGATCTTGGCATCTTTAATATCGTGGATAATGCTATCTTTAAATATAAAAAGTACAAGTGAACTATCTTCATAACCAAGCTGTATACCGATACTGCCGCCACTTATGCTAACTGGTAAAATTTCACTTGGCGAGTTAATGTTGCCAACAACCATGATGCCATCTCCGCCCATGCCACCAACTACAAAACCGACCTTTTTAACACTTGGAAAGATGATCGTCGCTTTTGACTGCTCGATTAGCTCTTTTATAGGAGCGTTTCTAGCGCCTCTCATAGTTGTTATAAACGAGTTTGCCGAATCTAGCACGAGCTCCTCGCTGGCAAAGCCAAGTGAGAAAAATAATAAAATTGAAAAAAGAAATTTCATATCTTGCCGTTATTTCGCAAAATCAACAGCGCGAGTCTCTCTGATGACGCTTACTTTTATCTCACCAGGATACTGCACCTTGCTCTCGATCTCTTGAGCTATCTCTTTTGCTACAAGCACTGCCTCATCATCGTTTATGAGTTTAGCATTTGCGATGACGCGGATTTCACGGCCAGCATTTATCGCATAAGCTTGCTTGATGCCATCTTTACTTTTTGCGATGTTCTCGATCTCTTCAACACGCTTTAAGAAGCTCTCAAGCACCTCACGCCTTGCACCTGGACGAGCCGCACTTAGTGCGTCAGCTGCGCAAACAGCCGCACTTTCTATACTTGTTGCCTCTTCGTGGCCGTGGTGAGCGTAGATAGCATTGATGACTACTGGATGCTCTTTGTATCGCTTACAAATTTCTGCTCCAAGATCAACGTGACTGCCCTCATACTCGTGAGTTAGTGCCTTGCCGATATCGTGAAGTATGCCAGCTCTTTTTGCAAGTTTCTCATCTCCGCCACACTCAGCTGCAATGATGCCAGCTAAATGTGCTACTTCAAGGCTGTGCGCAAGGGCATTTTGTCCGTAGCTTGCTCTAAATTTAAGCTTGCCTATTAGTTTTACGATCTCTGGATGAATTTTATTTAGACCAAGATCCATGACGATGTTTTCACCCTCTTCTTGTATGCTTTGCTCAAATTCTTCAGTCACTTTTTTGTGAAGGTCTTCTATCCTCGCAGGTTGGATTCTTCCATCCTCTACCAAAAGCTCGATCACTCTTGTTGCGATCGCACGTCTGTAAAGATTGAAGCTGCTTAGTATGATCGCGTGAGGTGTATCATCGATGATGATATCAACACCAAGCACCATTTCAAGGGTCTTGATGTTACGTCCCTCTTTGCCAATAATCCTACCTTTTAGCTCATCATTTTTGATATTTACGACATTTATCAGACGCTCAGCCGCAAATTCTCCAGCAAATCTTGACGTGGCCTGCGCCAAGATGTAATTAACTCTCTTTTTAGCCTCTCTTTTAGCCTCTTCTTCATATTTTCTGACGATATGAGCGATATCCGCACGAGACTTCTCCTCAACCTTTTTAAGTACGACCTCTTTTGCCTCTTCTTCCGTTAAGCCAGCAGCATGCTCAAGCACTCTTATCGCTTCTTCTACCTTGTTTTGATAAGTCGCTTTTAAATTTAAGCCCTCTTCGTAAGTTATCTTTGCGTCTTGCTTATCCTTTTCAAAAAGCTCTTTACTTTCGTTTAAAAGCTCTTGCTCATTTAGCAAAATTTTCTCTTTTTTGGCTAGTTCATCAAATTTACTTGCATACTCTTTTTGAAGCTTTGTCGTCTTGTCATCGTATTTTTTTTTAGCCTCAAATTCAGCCTCTTGTACTGAAATTTTAGAATTTTTAAGCGTTAGTTCAGCTTCGTATTCTATTGCTTTTGCTTTTGCTTTTGCTTGTTCTAAGAAGATGTTGTAGTTTGCATCATTTATCTTTTTAGCGTATAGATACCCTGCTCCAACGCCCGCCACACCGGCTCCTAAGCCTATTAAAACCTCTATCATTTATTCCTCTTTTTATATAATTTTTATTTGGGGTTATATAAAAGTCTGCTACCGCGTCTTGTGCATTTGAAAGCACATCTTTGGTGTAAAAGTCTTTTATCTCAAGAAAAACTATCTGTTTTGGCTTAATGGGCAAAGAGTAAAAAAATCTATCATAAAATCCTTTTCCATGCCCTATCCTAGCCATAGCCCCATCAACCCCAATCGCTGGAACTACTGCCATATCAAGTCTAACATTATCCATTTTTTTGCCAGATGGCTGTCTGACGTTAAATTTATAAGTTATAAATGGCAGTCGCAATCTTACCATCTTTAAGCTAAGACCTACCATAAAAGGGGCAAAAATTTCACATTTACGTGATAAATTTCGCCTTATTTTAAGCACATCGACTTCGTAGTTAAGTGGCAAATAAAACAATACTTTCTTAGAATTTGTAAAATTTATCAATTTCAAAAGCGTTTTCGTAGCTTTATAGTGCGAGCATTTGGCCTTAAATTTAGTAAGTTTCATTAAATTTGCTCTTGCATTTTTTCTAAATTCATTTTTTTCTAAATTAACGCTCATTTTATGCTCTTTCTTGTATAATCCTGAAATCTTATTCAAAAGGAAATTTATGACATTAAAACGAGCAATTATAACATCACTTTGCATTTTTGCATTTTTTGGATGCGGCGACGAGAACAAGCAAAAAAAAGAGCAAAATACAAGCGAACAAATGCAAAGCAAAATTTTAGATAAAAATGCTAGCAAAGATGAAAATTTAAGCAAAGACTCACTCACTCCAAAAATGAGTGAAAGTGCCCAAGACAGCGAGATAAAAGAGATAAATCTAAAGCTGCTAAATGGCACAACTATGCAGATTACAAAAAGAAGTAATGGCTTTGACGTAAAAGATGGTAAAAAAGCAACACTTTACGTATTTTTTGCCACTTGGTGCCCTCCTTGCAAGGCTGAGATCCCGCACTTAAACAACCTAAGCGAGAAATTTAAAAACGAACTAGATATCGTTGGTGTGCTACTTGAAGACAAAAGTGAAGATGAAGTAAAAGATTTTGCTCAAAAATATAAAATAAAATATGAAGTCGCGGTTGGCGAGGGAAATTTTTTATTTGAAAAAGCGATGGGTGGCATAAAAGGCTTGCCTGCGTCAGCACTTTTTAAAGCAAATGGTGACTACGTTCAAGGCTACATCGGTCTTGTGCCTGAAGAGATGCTTGAAAATGACATAAATAGGGCAACAAAATAATGCTTGACTTTCTAAAAAAAGGCCTTGAGAAGACTTTTGGAGCGATAAGCTCAGCGAAGAAGTCGAAAAAGATAGACAAAGAGAGCTTAGAAGAAATTTTACTTGAAGCTGACGTAGCCTATGAGATCGTGGAGGAGATTTTATACTACCTGCCGCCACAAGATGAAGTAAGTAGAGCTGATCTTAGGCGCGTTATGAGTAGCTATTTTATCTACGAAAAAGAGCGCATGATAGAGCCAGATAAGCCATTTGTCGATCTCATCCTTGGCGTAAATGGTGCTGGCAAGACGACTACGATCGCAAAGCTTGCAAATTTATATAAAAATAATGGCAAAAGCGTCATTTTGGGCGCTTGCGATACATTTAGAGCTGGGGCTATCGAGCAGCTGCGCCAGTGGTCGCTTAGGCTAAATGTGCCAATAGTCGCCACACAGCAAGGGCATGATCCTTCGGCTGTTGCTTACGATACGATCAGCTCAGCTCTTGCAAAAGGTATCGACCGAGTCATCCTTGACACAGCCGGCAGACTTCAAAACCAGACAAATTTAGCAAACGAGCTAGAAAAGATCGTTCGAATTAGCAAAAAAGCCTACGAAAAAGCGCCCCACCGCAAAATTTTGATTCTTGATGGCACGCAAGGTAACGCCGGAGTTGCACAAGCAAAAGCATTTAACGATATCGTCTCGCTTGATGGCGTCATCATCACAAAACTTGACGGCACCGCAAAGGGCGGAGCACTATTTGGTGTGGCAAGAGAGCTTGAACTACCTATATTTTATATAGGCGTTGGCGAAAGAATGGATGATATCATCAAATTTAACCCAGATGAGTTTTTAGACGAGCTGATGGACGCTATTTTTGAGTAGAGTAAAATTTCTTAGTAAAATTTGCTTTTTTATCGCTCTTTTGGCGATCGATTTTCTTGCGTTTACTCCAAAATCTCCTACTATCATCGAAAATTCGTGGGATAAAGCAAACCATTTTTTAGCTTTTTTCATCCTTTATACACTGCTCTATCTTGGCTATCATTTTAAAATTTTAAAAAATTTAGCCCTACTTTTAGCCTTTGGCGTGCAAATAGAGCTCGTTCAGGCATTTTTACCAAACAGGAGCTTTAGCCTGCTTGACATCGTGGCTGACATGATCGGAGCGGCCTTTGGAGTGATGATAATTGAAATTTTAAAAAGGATATATTATGGCAAAAGCAAAGCCAGTTTTTGAGTGTCAAGCGTGTGGTAATCAACAAGCAAAATGGCTGGGCAAATGCCCACAATGTGGGGCTTGGGATAGCTTTGTCGAGCTTAGCCAGCAAGAGATAAAGATAAGTAAAGAGATAGCAAAAAGCACTAGCGCACCTAGCAAAGCCATAAGCATAGACGAAGTTGAAATTCAAAATTTTACGAGATTTAGTACCAAAGATAGCGAGCTAGACCTTGTTCTTGGTGGTGGCGTAGTCGAGGGCTCGCTAGTTTTAATAGGTGGCAGTCCAGGCATCGGTAAATCAACCTTGCTTCTAAAAATCGGCTCAAATTTAGCAAAAGACGGTAAAAAAACGCTCTATGTAAGCGGCGAAGAGAGCCAAAGCCAGATAAAAATGAGAGCTGATAGGCTAAATGCGGTGGATAAAAATTTATACCTGCTAACTGAAATTTGCCTAGAAGATATCCTGCTAGAAGTGCAAAAGAGCGACTACAAGGTGCTTGTAATTGACTCCATACAAACACTTTATAGCCAAAATATAAGCTCCGCTCCAGGCTCGATCACGCAGGTTCGCGAGATCACATTTGAGCTGATGAGACTTGCAAAGAGTCAAAATATCTGCGTTTTCATCATCGGACACATAACTAAAGAGGGCTCGATCGCAGGGCCTAGAGTGCTTGAACACATGGTCGATGTGGTACTTTATTTCGAGGGCGATGCGAGCAGAGAGTTAAGAATTTTACGTGGGTTTAAAAACCGCTTTGGCTCGACAAGCGAAGTTGGCATCTTTGAGATGAGCCAGCACGGACTAGTGAGCGCAAACGAGGTATCTAGTAAATTTTTCACACGTGGTGGAGCGATGAGTGGCAGTGCGATCACCATCATAATGGAAGGCTCAAGGGCGCTTAGCATCGAAATTCAAGCACTCGTTTGCGAAAGTGCCTATCCAAAAAGAAGCTCGACTGGCTTTGAGAGAAACCGCCTAGATATGCTGCTAGCACTTCTTGAGCGAAAGCTAGAAATTCCACTTGGGCACTACGACGTCTTCATAAACGTTTCAGGTGGAGTTAAGATAAGCGAAACTGCGGCCGATCTAGCCGTCATTGCAGCGATAATCAGTAGCTTCAAAAACCGCCCTATTAGCAAGGATAGCGTATTCATCGGTGAGCTAAGTCTAAACGGCGAGATAAGAGAAATTTTCAACCTCGATCAGCGACTAAAAGAGGCAAAAACGCAGAAATTTAAAAATGCGATCATCCCAAACAAGCCGCTTGACACGCAGGGTCTAAAGTGCTTTTACGCCAAAGATATCACGCAAGTGCTTGAGTGGATGTAAATTTATCTTGCTAGCGACTTAATATCAATACTTTGCTGGCTAAACCATATTTTTTATCTTTTGCATAAGTCTTAGGATATCTATGCTTTTTTCTTTGAAATTTAAATTATAAAAATTCCATTCTTTGCTTATAAAATACCTATGCCCTCTTATCCACTTTAAGCTTTGCCACTTTTTCTAAAATTTCAAACATACTCTTACCACTATCAAATTCACTCTTTATAAATTTATAAAGCTCTTTAAATCTCTCATCGGCTTCAAACTTATAGGTTTGAGACTTTTTAGTAACCTGTATAGGTGTAAATTTCTTCTCTTTTTTATCTTCTTCGTTTTGTGCTTCAAGATCATTAATGGAATTTATAGTCTCTTTTGCTAGCTCCTCATCAAGCTCTAAACCAAAGCGCTTTTTTAGTGCAAATTTAGTCCAATTAGCTTTAAACTCATCAACGCTCATATCGCTATCAAGTAACTTAGCTGTTTTTGTTCCGCCAAAGGTAAAGTCAGAGAAACCATGCTTTCTGGTATATCTTTTTATAAATTCGTTAACAGATAAAGTCTCTGAGTCACCAAAAGCTCTCTCAGGCCCCAAAGCACCGCTATCATCTATAAATTTCTGTAGCTCATCTATCTTATCTTTTGAAAAAGTGTCGTCATAGCCCATAAGCTTGCCAAGTATGCTAATCCTTGCCTCTCCTTCACCTTTTACGAAGCCGGTGAGTGAGTGCTCATATCTGTCGTATTCTCTTGCTTTAGCTTTATCGTCTAGGCTCATATACTTAGGAAATGTCATACCATGACCCATATCGTTACTAAGTATCTCGTTTATATCGTTAAATTTAAATCCCATCTCTCTTGCTATGTTTTCTCTTGAGAGATAGTTAGTAATTGGGAGGTTATTAGAAATTTGCATTTTACTATCCTTAGTTTCTTTAGCTCCATTAAATCTTAATCTAAGATATCGTCTTTTCTTTAAAAAATTTTATAAAAATACATTTTTTAAATTTATTAGAAGTAGTTAAAAGATATTAAAAAGCTTTGTAAAAATGCATAAATTTTAGACAATCATCACTGCAGCTACGGCAAATCCGCCATCGTGAGTTATGCTAAGGCTTGCTTCTTTGATATTAAAATTTGTATAAATTCTTGGGCTAAATTTTATCTTTGGTGCGTTTTTTGCGTCTTTGCTAAGCTCAATATCCAAAAAACCACACTCTTTGCTGATGCCCACACCAAGAGCTTTGCTAGCTGCTTCTTTGGCCGCCCAAAATCCAGCCAAAGTCGCATCATTTTTTGCTAGAGTGATCTCGTCATCACTAAGAAATTTTTTTAAAAAAAGCTCGCCGTGGCGAGCCTTAAGTTTTGAAATTCTATCTATCTTAACGATATCAATACCTATCATTGCACCACAAAATCAGTAAAAAATATGTTTTTGATGTAGCCATCATTTAGCACTTCATTTAGCTTGCCGACGATCTCATCTTTTAGCCTATCTTTACCTTTTGCGGTGCTTACTTCTTCGTAAGTTTTTGATGAAAGTGTTCTGATGATAATATCTCTTAAAAGTGCCTTTTTCTTATCAAGCTCAGGAGTTAGTAACTCATCGCTTTGCTCCATATCAATCTTGGTTTTAAGAAATCTTGAGCCATTTTCGCTAAGCAAATTTACAATGAACTGATCAAGCGGATATATCGGTCCCATATTTGAATAGTCGTTGCTACCATGCTTTGCCTTATTTTGAGCTGGCATGGACTGCGTTTGAGTCTGAGCTGGTGCTTGCATCATATTTGCCTCTTTTGGCTCGTCAGAACTAAGCATCAAAAACGCAACTAGCCCTCCAATAACTAGCAGCAAAACAAATATCGCAATGATAATTATCATTAATGCACCATTGCCACCTTTTTTTGCCTTTTTCTCTTCAACTTCTTCAGCCATCTTTCCTCCTTTAAGTTTTGGCTATAATTATACAAAAAATTCGCAAAAATGAGAAAAAATGATACATAAGACAAATGCCGCTAGAGCTTTAGACAAGCTAAAAATTAATTATGAAATTTTAGAGTATGAGGTCGATTTAAACGATCTTTCAGCCCTCCACGTAGCAGCTAGCACTAAGCAAAATATAAAGCAAATTTACAAAACTATCGTTTGTGAGTGTGAGCCTAAAAATTTCGTTGTTGCTTGCTTGCAGGGTGATTTGGAGCTTGATCTAAAAGCACTTGCTCACGCGTGTGGCGCCAAACGCTGCGAACTTATAAATTTAAAAGATTTAGAAAAGATCACTGGCTACATCAGGGGCGGCTGCTCACCGCTTGCTATGAAAAAACACTTTGCAACATTTATCGATGAACGTGCAAAAGAGCAAGAATACGTGTTAGTAAGCGCTGGAGTAAGAGGCAAGCAGATAAAGATAGCTCCAAATGATCTTTTAAAGGCTTGCGAAGCAAATTACGCTGATGTCGCTAGGCTAGCTCTTTAAAAACTCTATAAATTTAAACTTCTCGCCTAGAAACTCGGGCGAGAGTAGAAATTTCGCCTGTTTAGCTGCATTTTCATAGGCTTGCTTGCTACCTTTTTCAAGCACTAAAGATAAAATTTCATCCACACCAAGATCGCAAACTAAAGCTTCGTTTTGTTTTTTAAATTTAAGCATCTCGAAGCCAGCCTCACAAAAAGCCTCTTTTACTTGTTTAAAACAAAGGCTATAAGTTAGATCCGATCTTTTAAAATACGGCTCAAGATCTGAAATTTCAAATAAAGAAAATACTTGATGGTCTTTAAAAACCCTTAAACTAAACTCATTTTTTGGCTCAAATTCGCCGTAATCAAAGCTTAAAAATCTCACCTTTTTTGCTGCACTTGCAAGTTGGAGCGCAAATTTAGCGTAGCTAGTTGATATCTCGCCCCTTTTTATGCCAATTTTTTTTGCAAGAGCTAGCAAATTTTGATCCGCTCTTTGCCAGTGAAATTTTAGATCATTATCCACAAAAAGTATATTTTGTCCGTCTATCATCTCGCAACTAAATGCGTCAAGTAGCTCATTTGAGATGACAAAAATTTCATCAAACGAGCACTCGCCCAAATTTTCATAGTGCCCTACTCTAACCTCGTCACCAAAGCGTTTTGTAAAAGTCTCAAGCTGTTTTTTACGTAAAATTTCATGAGGCTCGATGATGATAAACTCTAAATTTGACAAAATTTCTGGCTCAAGTGTAAAAATTCCTTGCGCAAAATCAGCTAGCATATCGCCTGAGTTCGCACCGATCTCCACGACCTTGCAAGAGCTAGAAATTTCGCCGTTTTTAAGCAGCTTTAAAAAGTAGTTCGCAAGGCAAGCACCAAAGAGATAGCCAACGCTTACATTTGTGTAAAAATCGCCCTTTTTACCGATATCTACGCCAAATTTATAGTAGTTTTCATTGACCCAGATATCAAAAAACTCGCTAAATTTCATAGATCAGGTAGCTTCCAGCCTCTATAAAATGCAAACATCCTAACCGTAATGCCAGCAGCAAGCAAGAGCATAGTAAAAAATATATTGGTTAGGCCTAGATGATATAGCACAAAGTAAGCAAGCCCCACGCCAAGGCTTATCGTGCCGTAAAGTCCAGTGCGTAAAAACCATGGAATTTCATTTAGCAAAATATCTCTTAAGATACCGCCACCAACGCCGTTAAAAAAGGCGATCATCATCACACCAAAGATGTTGTAGTTGTACTCAATGGCAACCATTGCTCCAACGATGGAAAAACAGATAACATCGATCGCATCGGCAAAGATGAATACAAATTTTCGCTCCAAACCTTCTCTTTTTATGTGTAAATTTGCCACTCTTGAAACAATCAACATAAAAATGACAACGCTTACTGGCATGTAGTGTGTAAATGAATAAACCACCCTACCAACAAGCATATCACGCATGATACCGCCACCAAGTGCAGTCAAAAATGCAGACAAAAAGACTCCAAGCCAGTCACACTCCTTTTTTACTGCAAATAAAAAGCCACTAAGTGCAGCTGATGCGATACCGACGTATTCGACAAAAAGTATTAAACTCATATTTTTTCCCTTAAAAGGTCGCATTTTATAATGAACTCTCATAAAAAATCATTAATAATATTTTTACCATTAGTTTATTTTAGGCTATAATAACGAAAAATTTAAGGAAGGAATTTTAATGAAAAGACTATTAATCATATTTCTTGCTGGTTTATTTTTCACGCCATGCTTAAATGCTGATGTGATCCAAAACCAAAAGCTAAAAAATGCAATAAATATTTTAAACGCTTTTGGTACAAGAAATTTAAAGCCAAACACTAAATTTGAAGGCATAAAAGCGATCGCCATAATCCCTGATGTGACAAAAGCAGGCGCTATCGTTACTGGCTCAACAGGTAAAGGCGTATTTATCGCTAAAAACGATGATGGTGAATGGTCAAGCCCATTTTTTGTAAATTACACATCTGGCAGCATAGGCTTGCAGCTTGGTTACAGCTCAGCTGATATGATTATCTTATTTAAAAATTCAGAAGCTTATGCAAATTTATTTAATGCAAAAGATACGATCAGTCTAAAAGCAGAAGCAACTGGTGGCGTTGGTAATGAAGTAGCTATCACAAGTGATTTGCCTGAAATTTCAGCATTTGCTGAGGAGCGTGGCAAGACAAGTGGTGCTTTTGTAGGCGTTAGCCTAGATGTGGCAAGGCTAAAAATAAATAGACAAGATACAAATGATTACTATGAGCGAATGTATGATTTTGAAAATATCTACAATAATAGCCCAAAAGCTAGTAAATACACTCTGAAATTTAAAGAAATAATCTCAAAATACTTCTTATAGCTCAAATTTCTTGGCTCATTAAGTGGGTCAAGAGCTCTTTTTATTTTTACTTTTTTTGATTAATTTTATAGAAGTTATGGCTTAGCTTTTTGCTAAACCATAAATAGTGAAACAAAGCGTTTTTTAGGGATTGGAGAAAATTGAGTCATATACTCAAACGCTTCTTCGTAATCGCCATCTGTATATTGTGCAACTTGTTCGATAAGCTCGTAAAGCTCCTCATCGTCCATAGAATCAAAACTGCCTCTATTTTCTAAAACCTCTAACAAAACGGCGTCTAATTCAAGCTCGTCGTAAGTCATTTTATTCCTTAATTTTGATTTAAAAAATGCGACACTATACCAAAACAATCTTATAAAATACTTTACTTGAAATTCGTAAGAAATTTTATGCTTTTTTTATAAGTAAAGTTGTAAAATCCTTATATTCATTATCATTTTAGTTAGGTTTTTGTGGATAATTTTGAACTATTTTATAAGCATTTTAAAGAGTTTTTGGAAGCCTTTGGGCAAAAAAGCTCAGAGTTAAAAGAACAAATTTTGCATGTACTTTTCATTAGCAACTCTCATCTAAGTGCTCAAGAAATTTCTTCAGAAATTTACAAAATACACAAGAATGAAATTTCAATGACATCAATTTACTCGTTTTTAAATTTTCTAGAAATGCATCATCTTGCAAACTGCTTTGAAGAAAATGGAGTAAAGAAATTTGAACTAAATTTAAAATCATCGCACGATCATTTGATATGTGAGATTTGTGAAAAGATAGTTGATTTTGAAGATGAGATAATAGAGCAAAGGCAAGAGCAAATTTGCAAAGAAAAAAATTTTAGCGAGCAGTCGCATACAATGATACTTTATGGTATTTGCAGTGATTGCCAAGAGAAAAATGAAAATTAAATTTTATCATTTCATTTTACTTTTTGATAATGAAAAACAAAAAAATTTCAGATTTATTTAAGCTGTGAAATAGATAATACGCAATTAAAAAAGGATGAAAATGGATATAAAAACACAAACTTTAGCACAAGTTGCAAGCTATTTTTCAATGATAGCTCACACAAACGGCAGACTAAGAGTAAGAGTTAGTCCAAAGATAAAAGAGCTAAGCAGTAGCGTAAATTTAGCTAGCTTAGATGATGTGATAGCTCAGATAAATGGTATAAAAAATGTAAAATTTAACAAGCTAATCGGCTCTGTAACGATCGAATACGATCATGAAATTTTTCCAAAAAATCTTTGGGAGGATCTTTTAAAAGGGCAAAATTTAGAAGAGATTTCAACTAGAGTAAATGAAGTTGCAAAAGAAGTGAAATATGCTTAATGAACTTTTAAATGCATCATATACCAGCGAAAAGAATGCACTTAGCTTATATGAAAATTTAGCTTTATTTGGTGATGTTTTTAACGAGATCGCAAATATCAGAAAAAATGCGATCATCTTGATAGAAAAATTTGCGAGCACACATGATTACGAGCTTGCTTGCGAAAATGAAGCTATATTTTTGCCGGCAAAAAATAAAGAAGATGCACTAATACAAGCTTTAAACTACGAGTTAGAGCTAAATAAAATGTATGAAAAATTTTGTGAAAGCTTAGATGATGAAGAGCTAAAAGATCTATTTTTTAGACTTTGGGCTACTTCAAATAACGAATATATCACCTCTTTAAAGCAACGTTTAAAAGAAATTTATAGTGGCTGTGAAATAAAAAATGAGCTAAATTTAAATGAAATTTCACAAAATTTTGAGCAAAATGGTATAACAAATATTTTAGAAAACTATCAAAATGACTTTAATGAGATAACTAAAAGCTTGCAAAATATCGCAAGCGGCAAAGCTGATAAAAGCGAGTTAGCAAAGATAACTAATAATCCAAATTTCTCGTTTTTTAGCGGACTTGCGCTTGGGGCATTAGGTATTTCAGTAGTTAGCAAAAATTTTAATAAGGATGAAGAAAATGAATAATTTACAAAATCAAACAAAGAAAGGATTTAAAATGGCATTACCATTTTTAGCAGGTTTAGCAGTAGGCGGTTTAGCAATAGCTGCTTGGAATAAGAGAGATAAGATCAAAGAGTACGCCCAAGAAGGCTTAGATAAAGGCAAAGAGGCTGCAAAAGATCTTTACAAAAAAGGTAAAAGCGTTGCAAAAGATGCAAAAGACTTTATAGTAAAAGAAGAGAAAAAGGCAAAACGCGGTGCTAAAAAAGTAGAAAAAGAGGCTGAAAAAGTGGTAAAGAAAACAAGAAAACCACGCGCTAAAAAGCCAGCTGCTCCAAAAACTATCACACCAAACGATATAGCTTAAGGATAGAGAATGCAAGAAAATAGTCTTTTTACACTTTCAAGCACAAGACTTCCATTTGATCACTTCATCAGCGGAGCTTTAATCGCTGGCATGGGTGCAGCTGCACTTGGCTTTAGCGACTATCTAAATAATAGAGCAACTAAAAAAGATATCGCTAAAAAGATAGTGAAATACGCTGTAACAGGTGGTTTCGTAGGTGCTGTTGGTATTCATGCTTCAAATTTAATAGCACAAAAAAAATATCTAAATGCAGCAGCTTTTACAGCAGCTGGTATCGGCGGTCTTTTGATAGCAGAAAAACTAATAAAATTGGAGAGTAAATAATGAACAACCCTTACATCAACGAAGAAAACGTAGCAAGTGAAACTGCGGCTAACAATGCAGCAGCTACTCAGCCAAGCGCAATTGATAACGCAATAAATAATGCAGCCCAAAATTTACCATTTGTACCTGAAAATTTTAATGCTGCTGGCTTTGTAAAAGGTCTAGTTTTAGGTGGTATCGCAGCTTATGTACTGACTAATCCAAAAGCGCAAGAGTGCGTATTTAAGGCGATTATCAAAGGTGGCGAGCTTATAAATGCTGGCATAGAAGAACTAAAAGAGCGTTTTGAAGATGTCAAAGCAGAACTTGACTCACAAAAATAAGATCACTCTAGCTCACAAGAGTAAAAATAGAGCGAGGTTTATTTGCGAGAGCCTAAACGCTAGAAGCGACGTCAGTGCTATCGAGGCTGCGATCTCAGAGCGAACTGATGCACTAAGTGTTCGTGTAAATAAATACGCAAAAAGCATTATTGTTGAATACGATAAAAACTACGATAAAATTTTAAACTTTATAAAGAGCTATGAATTTCCAACAAAGGCTAAAGATCCAAATTTACCAAGCAAGGCAAATATCTATAAGGCTGCTGCTGCACTTGGTATAACTCCATTTATGAGCAATAAAACTCTAAAATCAGCCGTGACTCTTTATGCCACAGCACCAAATTTAATAGAAGGTGCAAAAGAGCTAAGACATGAGGGCGTCACTTCAAAAGTGCTTGAGGCAACTGCCATTGGTACTAGCTTAGCAATGGGCGATCATTTAGCAGCAAATAGCACAAATTTGATGATAAATATCGGCGAATATATGGAAGAAAGTGCTAGTCACAGAAGCGATGATCTCATCAAAGAGCTAGCAAAACCAAATATCGAAGAAGTCTGGGTCGAGAGAAATTTAAATGGTGAAAAGACGCTTGAAAAAGTAAAAACCGAAAATTTAAAAAAAGGCGACATTGTAGTAGTCGGAGCTGGTGAGACGATAGGTGTTGATGGTTATATCGTTGAAGGTAACGCCGATGTAAATCAAGTCTCAATGACCGGAGAGGCTGAACCTATACCAAAAGCTAGAGGCGACCGTGTTATAAGTGGCACCGTGGTTGATGAAGGTAGGATAAAAATTTGGGCTGAAAATGTAGGTAGCGACACAGCGACAGCTAGGATCAAAGAGTACATACAAACTTCACTCAATGAAAAATCAGCCATTGGTGTAAAAGCGTTAAAACTAGCTGATAAACTTGTGCCTGTTACGCTCTCGCTTGCTGGACTTTCATACATTATAAATAAAAATATGAATAGTGTCGCTAGCGTACTTCAAGCGGACTACTCTTGCGCATTAAAGCTTGCTACACCAGTTGCTTTTAAATCAAGTATCTCAAAAGCTGGTAGAAATGGCATTCTTGTAAAAGGTGCAAAGGCGATCGAGGCTTTAAGTTCAGTTGATACTTTTGTATTTGACAAAACTGGCACTCTGACACATGGACGCCTAAGTGTAGTTGAAATTTACTCATTTAAAGAGGGCTTTTCTCAAAATGATATATTAAATTTAACTGCAAGTGCCGAAGAGCACTACTTTCATCCGGTGGCTGAAGCAATAGTTGAAGCTGCAAATAAGCGTGGTTTCCACCATATTCATCACGATGAAGTCGAATTTATCGTAGCTCATGGCGTAAAAACTGCGATGCACGGCAAAGAGGTGGTTATAGGCAGTAGACACTTTTTAGAAGATGACGAGATGATAAGTTTTAAAGCTCATGAAGCTTTAATAAGCAAAGCATTAAATAGCGGCTTAACTTTACTCTACGTAGGATACGACAAAGAGCTAGTCGGAGTCATTGCTATGAAAGATGATATGAGAGAAAACGCAAAAGACATGGTGGCAAAACTACGCAGTCTTGGCGTAAAAGAAGTCGTCATGCTAAGTGGTGACATCAAGAGCAAGGCTGAAGAGGTGGCACGCGAGCTTGGACTTGATAGGGTCTATGCAGAGTGCTTACCAACAGACAAAGCAGCTATCATCGAAGAGCTAAAGAGTGAGGGCAAAAAAGTAGCCTTTGTGGGAGATGGCATAAATGATGCTCCAAGCCTAACTAAGGCAAATGTGGGTATAAGTATGCACAAAGGTGCTGATATAGCTAAAGCGACGGCTGATATAAGTCTTTTAAAAGACGATATCATGAGCGTAGCTCTCGTAAAAGAGCTTGCAAATAAAACAATGGATTTAATTAGCTCAAATTTCCGCTCAACCGTCGGCGTAAACACAGCTATACTAAGTGCTGCGACACTTGGTATGTTAAATCCAATAGCAACTGCCATGCTTCATAATGGCACAACGATTTGGCTTTTATTAAATTCAATGAAGGGCGTAAAATTCAAATCAAAATAAATTTGAAAGGGTAGATGGTGCTTGATAGTTTCTTAAATTTTTTAAACGGCAAAATGGACGTAGCCAACGACTTTTTATATGGATATTTTTTAGTCATTATTCTTGTGGCTACGGGAATTTATTTTAGTTATTTGACTCGTTTTGTGCAGTTTAGGATGTTTTTTGAAGCTTGCAGAGTCTTAGTAGAAAAAAAAGACAAGTACAATAAGCACCATTTAACGCCGTTTCAAGCACTTATGATCTCAACCGCTTCACGTGTTGGCATAGGCAATATCGCTGGAATTTCAGCAGCCATCGTCGCGGGCGGTCCGGGTGCTCTTTTTTGGATGTGTTTGATGGCATTTTTAGGATCAGCTTCAGCTTTTATAGAGAGCACGTTAGCGCAAATTTATAAGACAAAAGATGTTTTTGGATTTAAAGGCGGTCCAGCTTATTACATCAAAAATGGCCTTGGCATAAAGTGGCTAGCTTCTCTTTTTGCGGTGATTCTCATCATTACCTACGCATACGGCTTTAACGGACTTCAAAGCTATACAATGACATCAGCTTTTGAAATTTACTACGACAAAGCTGGTAGCAACGTTAGCTTTGCACAAAGCGGACTACCTGTTGGCATCGGCCTTATACTTACGGCATTTGCGGCGGTAATGTTTTTTAGCAAAAGCCACATCATCGGTAAAGTAAGCTCATACATCGTGCCTTTCATGGCACTTGCCTACATCTCGCTAGCACTTATTGCTATCGTTTTAAATTTCAAAGAAATTCCTGATGTTATTAAGATGATCTTAGAAAATGCCTTTGATTTTAAAGCGATATTTGGTGGATTTGCCGGCAGCGTGATCGTAATAGGTATCAAAAGAGGCCTTTTCTCAAACGAAGCTGGTATGGGTTCAGCTCCAAACGCAGCAGCTGCAGCACATACTAGCCACCCAGTAAAGCAAGGTCTGGTTCAGGCTATGGCGGTCTTTATAGATATGACGATATGTATCGCTTCTGGTATGATTGTGCTATTTTCGCAGGCCTATCTTACAAAACAAACTGGCTCAAGTGGCGAACTACTAACAGCACTTCCGCTGGTACAAGCTGCGATGAAAGAGTACTTTGGCGAATTTGGAGTTCATTTTACTACTCTTGCAGTCGTACTTTTTGCTATCACTTCGCTTATTGGCAACTACTACTACGCTCAGGCGAACATGAAATTTTTAACCAAAAACCATAATGTTACGCTACTATTTAAGACAACAGCTGTTGTTATGATATTTGTTGGTGCTCAGATGAATCTAAAGCTTGCTTGGAATATCGCCGATATCACAATGGCTGCGATGGCAACTATTAACATCATCGCTATTTTCTTACTTTCAAAAGTAGTGATAATAGCGATTAAAGACTACGAATCTCAAAGAAGAGCTGGGCTAAATCCAGAGTTTGATCCAGAAAGTCTTGGCATCAAAAATACAAGCTGCTGGAAGAAAAAATAACGGAGGAAAATTTGAAAAAAGATATAAAAATAAGCGGTCAACTACTTGACATAAATACTCACAGAAAGGTGGCAAAGGTCGGTATGGGTGTTACTTTAGCGACAGTTTGCTTAACGGCACTTTGCATGAATGGCAGAGGTATGAAAAAATTACACACAGTTTCAGGAATTGCATTTACTTGCTTTGCCATTTATCACGCTGGACTTTACGACAACGGTATCTTTAAAAAAATGATCCTTAAAGCAAAAACTGCTTCAAAAAAGGAATAAAATGAAACTAAGCGACGCTGAAATTTTACAATACATAAATGAGGACCTACCCTACTTTGACCTCACAACGTCGCTTCAAAATATCGATAAAAAAGTCTCGCTTGAAATTTATTCACGTGATGAAATTTGCGTTAGCTGCGTTGATGTGGCCGCAAGTGTCGCAAGACTACTTGGGTGCGAGAATAAAATTTTTGTGCAAAATTCTCAAATCTGCAAGGCTGGCGATGTGATCATAAAAATTTATGGTAGCTACGAAGATGTGCATAAAGTCTGGAAACTAGCTCAAGTCGCACTAGAATATGCCAGTGCCATCGCAACTTATACAAATAAAATGGCAAATGCCACAAAGTACGTCAATGAAAAATGTGAAGTGTTGGCAACTAGAAAGAGTTTTCCGTTTGCTAAGAAATTTTGCGTAAAAGCCGTACTTGAAGGCGGTGGTGGCATCCATAGGCTTGGGCTTAGCGATAGTATTTTATTTTTTAAAAACCACATGAAAGCCTACGGTAGCTTTGATAAATTTTTATCGCATTTGCCAGAGTTTAAAGCAAAAATGGCTGAGCGAAAAGTATGCATTGAAGCTGAAAATTTAGACGAAGCAAGCAAACTTCTAAAAGCAAATTGCGACGTTGTGCAGTGTGATAAATTTAGCCCAGAGCTTATCAAAAACGTACTCTATTTAAGAGATGAAATTTCGCCAAATACAATGATACTAGCAGCCGGTGGTATAAATTTATCAAATGCAAAAGATTACGCAAATGCCGATGCGATAGTAACATCAGCGATGTATTCAAAAGGCGTTGCTGATATCAGCACCAGACTTGAGATTTTATAAATTTTTACAATGACCGATACAGCAAAACATCTATCAAAGTTAAAAATTTATAGAAAATGCATTTTGGCTCTGGAATTTGAACGATACGCAACAAAAAATTAACATTTTTTATTTCAAATTTATTTCATAGCTACAAGCAAAAATACAAACTAATAAAGTTAAATTTTCTAATTTGTTTTCTCTAAAAAATAAGGACACTCATATCTTGCTTTACACCACGTGCATAAATTCAATTAAATTTTAAAATTTACAAACAAGTATATCACGCTTTTAAATTCAGTAACAAACGATAACGAGTGAGTAAAATTTAGAATTTGCCTAGAAATTTTCAAATTCCAGGCAAATTTCACTCAAATTTACTCTCTAACAACATGTAAAAACTGCATGTGTTTGCGGTATTGCTCGATGACGTCATTTATCAGCGTAGCTTCGCTCCAGCCAAGCACATCGTAGTCCTGACCGCCCTCTTTTAGATAGACTTCAGCTCTATAGTAAAGATCATCGCCGTCAAGCTCTCTGGTGTAGTCTGGGCTCTGGCTTTTGGTGAGATAGACGCCATATCTAAAGTCCATCTCATCGCCAAGACCAACGTTTAAATTTACAAAATTTTCGCCATTTGTGACCTTTGCTTCAAGGCCGTTTTTAGCAAATTCCTCTTTTAGCTCGTTAAACGCTTTTATCACGACTTCGTTTAAAAATTTCTTGCCATCTTTCTTGCCTGGAAGCGTAATGATCGCACTTAGGCGCTCTTGCCACGGCTTTGAAAGATCGCTAAGAGGCATGTTGCTAAAGTTATTTGTCTCTTTTTTGGTTAGATCCACGCGCAAGGCCTTAAATAGCCCATAAATAGCGCCAAGCAGTACGATCGCAAATGGCAGTGCTGTGGTGATAGTAAGCGCTTGAAGTGAGGCAAGTCCGCCAGCTAACATCAAAAATGCCGCTACGATGCCCACTGCAACGCCCCAAAATACTTTTTGCCAAACTGGTGTATCGTCCTTGCCGTTTGAGCAAAGCATGTTCATAACGATCGCTGCTGAGTCAGCAGAAGTGACGAAAAATATGACGATCATAAAGACTGCGATGACGCTTAGCACGCCTGAGAAGCTAAATTTCTCTAAAAACATAAATAGCGCTGAGGCTGAGTCAGAATTTACGGTCGTCGCTAGCTGGCTAAAGCCATTTTGCACGAGCGAGATCGCTGAGTTGCCAAAGAAGCTCATCCAAGCAAAAGTAAAGCCAGTCGGTACTAAAAGCACGCCTATGACAAATTCTCTTATCGTTCTACCTTTTGAAATTTTAGCGATAAAAAGCCCCACAAACGGCGACCAAGAGAGCCACCAAGACCAGTATAGCAGCGTCCAGCCACCAAGCCAGCTATCATTTTGCTTCTCGTAGGCGTAAAGGTTAAATGTGTTTGAAATGAGCGTAGAGACGTAGTCGCCGCTGTTTTGCACAAACGACTTTAAAAGTTGTGTCGTATCGCCCAAAAATAGTATCAAAAACATAAAACATATAGCTAGCGCGATGTTTGCGTTTGATAAGATTTTGATGCCCTTATCTACGCCACTTGCCGCTGAGATGGTCGCAGCTAGGCAAAGCACTATTAAAAGCGTGATGTGCATGGTTGGCAGGCCAAAAACGTGCGTAAGACCAGCATTTACCTGAAGTACGCCATATCCCAGCGAGGTCGCCACGCCAAAAAGGGTCGCCACAACGGCAAATGTGTCAATAGCATTGCCTATCTTGCCATAAATTTTATCGCCAATGATCGGATAAAACGCCGATCTAAGCGTGAGTGGCAAGCCGTGTCTATACGAGAAAAAAGCAAGTATTAGCGCCACGATAGCATAAACTGACCAAGCGCCCATGCCCCAGTGAAAGAAGGTGATATTCATCGCAAGCTTTGCTGCAGCGACGCTTTGCGGGTCGCCAACTGGTGGGTTTAGATAGTGCATAAGTGGCTCTGCCACACCAAAAAACACTAGACCTATGCCCATACCAGCGGCAAAAAGCATAGAAAACCACGAGATATTTTTGTGCTCTGGCTTTACGTGATCGGCTCCTAGCTTGATCTCGCCAAGCTTGCTAAAGCCAAGAATAATGACGCTAAGAAGTATGACGGCGACGGCTAGGATGTAAAACCAGCCAAATTTTGCCGAGATGTAATCTTGCATACCCTTAAAAAATTCATTTGAGAAATTTGGAAATATCGCTGCAAATGCTGTTATTAAAACTATGACAATAAGCGATGGGATAAATACTGAGTTGTTAAATTTTGATCTTTGAAATTTCATCATTTTTCCTCCTTTTTGTAATGTCAGCTTCTTTTCAAACTAACAAAAAAGAGTAAATAGGTCAAATTTTCTCTTTAAATTTTTTATGAAATTTTAAGCTTCAGCCACCAAAAATAGCCACTTTGAAATTTATCTCAAGTCTCTTTTATCTCTCTTTGGTTTTGCAAGAGTTGTTAGCACTATGACGAAAAAAGCGATGCCAAATGTGATATACAAGATGATCTTTGGCGAGTCAAACTCTATCCTCGACCTTGCGACCTCTTCGCCACTCGCCTCCACTAGCTCGCCGCGCTTTATCATCTGGCTGATATCTTTTGCGCTAAGCTCTTTAGACGGCCTTGTTAAAATTTCTATGACGCTAAGATCTGCCACCTCATAAACGCTATGTTTGATGCCGTAAAATGGCTTTATACTGCTAAAAAAATAGACCTTATCGCCGTTTGCATAGACCGCGCCATACTCTCCATCTTTTACCAGTCCTATCTCGCGCCAAGATGAGCTTGGGGCAAATTTATATAAAGAGACAGTTTGTGCCACTAAGTGCCTGCCGTGCTTTGAGCGCTGCCACTCTTCGCCTTGCTGTAAGAAATACGCTGAGCCATCATCTACAAAAACGTCAGCATAGAGCCTTTTTAGCTCGCCTTTTAGCTGATAGTCTGAAATTTTAGCCTGCTCGTTTTTACTGCCATCCCAAAAGTAAATCCCATCTTTACTGGCAAAAAGAGGCCAAAACGAATGCACATTATCCACGCTATAAATGGCGCTATAAGGCATATTTTGAGCGCTAAATTTATGCTCATTTGCAAACACCGCCCCACTTTTTGGCTCAAAAAGATATTCTATATCGTGCTTCGCATCGTAGCATATCCGGCGCGTCTCATCTCCGTAGCCAGCATCAAGCCTATAAAAGCCTAAAAATAAGCTTTTGCCATCTGTGTAATATCCACTAGCAGCGCCGCTTTCTGTCGTGATGTATCTTAGCTCACTAGGATCTGCGTCAAGCTTTTCACCCTTGTAGTAAAGCGTAGCTCCGTCTCTTGCAAAGCCAGCGTCAAATATAGGCTCTAAATTTATGCTTTCAACCCTTTTTGTCATGTAAAAATAAGGACTATCATCGTAGCTTTTTATAAAAACGTGAACAAGGTTTTTCATAATAGCGCCAAATTCGCTATATCCTGGCTCTTTCTCGCTTCTAGTAGCGCAATAATAGCTTATCTTGCCATCACTTATATAGCCATTGCCAAGCACTTTGGTGCTGTTTGGATCAAGTCCTGGCAAAATTTCTCTAGCGCAATAGACACTATTTTTATCGGCCGCCACATTTGAGTAGTCGTATGCGTGTTTTAGCTTTAAGACCCTAAAACTAGCCTCATCAACACCTTTTAGCTCATACTTGCCACTACCTGAAATTTGAACATAAATTTTACCCTCAGGCGAGCGGTAAAACTCGCTATTATCAATGTTTGCAAAGCTTCTTTGATACTCGCCCTCATGCCATAGATAAAGCATCGCCAAAACAAAAAATAGCGTCAAGATAACTAAAAAATAAATAAATCTAATAGTAATTTTTCTCATTATCTATAATCATCCACCCTTTTTTTAAGCCCACTTTTTTGCTTTTTATTTTTAAAAATAGCGCCAACCACCGAGACTATAAATGCAATGGCTAAAAATATCCAGTAGGCATATTTTTGCGAGTAATCATCAAAGTCGCTTATCGCATCGATCACCACCTCGCCCTCAGCTGGCACCATAGCGCCTTGATCTACCATTTTTACTATCTCATCAAGTTTTAAATTCTTAACATTTGGGCCATAAGGACGAGTGAGGATTTCAACCACGCCAAGGTCGTTTATATCATAAACGCTGCTGTTAAAACGCCAGCCGTAGCCGACATTATCAAAATAATATGTCTTATCGCTGTTTGCATAGACCGCTCCGTAGCTATCGTTTCTTACAAGGCCGATCTTTCGCCACTGCTCTTTTGTATCAAGTCTAACGATGCAAGTGTGGCGTGAGCTTAGGCTGTGGTTATTTTTCGTGTTGTGCCAAATTTCATAGGTTTTTAAAAAATATGTCTTGCCATCACTTATCACCACGTCGCCATATAGCGGCGTTATCTCGCCTTTAAATGGATCATTTCCGTCCCTTACAAACTCACCTTCATCTATGCTGTTATACCACTGCCACTTTCGCTCCCAGTGATAGATCCCACCTTTACCGCGAAAAAGAGCGTGATAGGAGTGCTCATCTTTTAGGTTAAAAAGTGGCTCGTATGGGGCAAATTTGGGGTCAAATTCATGGTCGTTTGCATAGACCATGCCAGAATTTGGCTCATAAAGATAGTGAATGCGCCATATCCCGCCGATATCACGCATTTGTGGGCTAAATTTGATCCCTAGCTTTGAGCTGTCATAATAGACATTTTCCCCATCAGTCGTAAAATGCACGCTCTTTCTGCCAGATACCTGCTCGATATAACGCATCTTGCTGGCATTTGCGCCCTCTAGCTCTTTGCCCTCATGATAGACCTTCACGCCGTCACTTGCGTAGCCAAAGCCCAAGATCGCTGCTAAATTTGCGTTATCAACCTGCCTAAATTTATAGATATGAGTTTGCGCTTTTGGGGTATTAAACATTTTGTGCGAGAAGATGTCCCAAAACTCTTTAAGTGCGGATATTTCGAGGTTTGTCTCGCTTTCGCTATCGCAAAAATATGTGATCTTGCCGTCACCAAAGTAGCCATTGCCAAGCGCTCTAACGCCATTTGGATCAAGCCCACTCATCACGAGATTACCGCAATATACCGCCTTATCGCTAGCGCCAACGTTTCTGTTGTCGTATTTGCCAGTGTCGATGTATCTAAATTTACTGGCCCTCACGCCTATTAGCTCAAATTTACCGCCGCTTGGCACCAAGGCATAGACTTTGTCATCTTTGACGTAAAAAAAGCTATTATTTAGCTCTTTACTATTGCCAATGTCGTCATCTAAAATAGTAGCCAAACCAAAGATAAAAAAATAGACAGCAAAAAATATTACAACAATAGCGATTATTACAGAGATTAGCGGATGTTTTTTTAGCATTTTAGCCTCGTTTCAAACAAATTTAGCGACCTCATCATGTCGCAAAACCTTTCGTGCATTTAAATTTCAAAGTTCTATCCAAATATAAAATATCTAAAAATCAAAAACTGATAATATACTACTCTAACTACTGTATTTAATAGCCAAACATCACATAACACTAAAATAGCTCCAATAATACTAAAATTCTTTAAAACCATATAATAAATCACCATCAATAAAAAAAGAGAAAAATAAAAAAACATAATCATATAAAATAAATTTTTCAACCTTTCATATAAGTCCGAATTTTCTCTATTTGTCGCGATTAGCCTAATGGTCTCTATCTTATTTAAAAACCCAACCTTTTTATATTTTATCCGGACTAGATCGCCTACTTCATATTTATATATCTCAGGCGAAAATGTCTCACTAAACCTCATCTTATCAACGATAATGCTAAGGCTTACAACAGAATTTTGCCTAACAACTCTTCTTTTTAGCGCGCTTATCCTACCAATCTTTTTCAAGCTACTCTAGCTCCTCGGCGATCTCCAAAACTTCAAAATACTCATTTTCTAGGCTTTCAAGCTCAGCTTTTGCCTTTTCTAGCTCTTCATAAAGCTTAGTAAGTCCCACTTCTTGATAAATTTTTGGATCACTTAAACCTTCATTTAGCTCAGCCACTCTTGCCTCAAGGGCTGAAATTTTATCTGGATATGTGTTTAAAATTTGCGTTTGTTTGTAGCTTAGCTTTGCGCCAGATTTACTCTTTTGTTTGGCTTCGTTTTGACTATTTGCTAGCTCTTTTTCAAATTTATCAAGCTCTTTCATCTCATCTTCAAGCTCCAAATAGACGCTATACTCTTCATGCAAGACATTTATCTTTGTGCCCTCAAACGCCCAGAGCTTATTTGCCATCTTATCGACAAAATATCTATCGTGACTTACCAGCAAGATCGCTCCCTCAAAGCTTTGCAAGTAGTCTTCTAAGATGTTGATAGTTGCGATGTCAAGGTCATTTGTCGGCTCGTCAAGTACCAGCACATCGTAAGTTTTAGTAAAAAGAAGCGCAAGTGCAACGCGGTTTTTCTCGCCACCACTTAAAACGCCTATCTTTTTATCTAAAAATTCCTTTGGGAAGAGAAAATTTTTAAGATAACCATATACGTGCATATTTCGCCCACGAACTAGCACGTGATCGCCACCATTTGGGCAAAATGTCTCGATAAGGCTTTTATCATCATCAAGGACATTTCTAGCTTGATCAAAGTAGCCGATGCTCGCCTCGCCTCTTTTTATCTCACCACTACTTGGCTTTTCAAGTCCTAGCAAAATTTTAAGTAGCGTGCTTTTGCCGCTACCATTTCGCCCGACTATGGCGATCCTCTCGCCTTGCAAAACTCTTGCGTCAAATTTTTCAAAAAGCACCTTACCATCTATGCTTTTGCTTAAATTTTTAAACTCAAAGAGCATTTTTTTACGGTTTTGACTCTGCGTTTGGTTGAAATTTTTACTCGCACGCTCCAGCTCAAGCCTCACACGCCTTATCACGCCTGGGTTTTTCTTAGCCTCTTCCCGCATAGCAAGCACCCGCTCTTTTCTACCCTCGTTTCGCTTTAGCCTAGCTTTCACGCCTCTTCTTAGCCACTCCTCTTCAGCCTTTAGCTGTTTTAGTAGCGTCTCATGCGACTTTGCAAGGCTTGCTAAAATTTCCTCTTTTTTGGTCAGATAGTTTGCATATCCGCCTTCGAAATTTTTTAAGCTTGCATCCTCAACCTCAACGCACCTGGTTGCCAGCGCATCGATAAAATACCTATCGTGGCTTATAAAAACTATGCTTTGATTTGAGCCCTTTAGCATATCTTCAAGAAATTTGACCATATAGACATCAAGGTGATTTGTCGGCTCATCAAGTAGCAGCACATCTGGCTTTTTAAGGATGAGCGCACCCAGTGCCACGCGCCTGATCTCGCCACCACTTAGCGAGCAAATGGGTCTATTTTCATACTCTTTTAGCTTAAATTCTTGCAAAATTCGCTCGATCTTATGCTCGATATTCCAGCCATCCTTTGCCTCTATAAATTTTAAAAGCCTCTCTTGCTCTTTTAAAATTTCTTTGTTTTCAGGATCATTTGCTAGCAAGACGCCACTTTTTTCATACTCGCTTATCGCATCAAATATCTCTTTTAGCTCGTTATTTAGTGCCTGCCTTACGGTAAAAGTTGCGTTAAAATTTGGAGTTTGAGCTAGCATCTCGACGCTTATTAGGCTTTGCACTATGCGTCTGCCACTATCAGCTGCCACTTCGCCAGAGATGATCTTCATAAGCGTGCTTTTACCGCTGCCATTTTTACCGATGATCGCTATTTTTTCATTTTCATTTACACTAAAATTTACAGCGTTTAAAATCTCATTTGCACCAAATTTTTTACTTACGTCTATCAGGTCGATTAATGCCATTTTTCTCTCATTTTTTAAATTTCTCGCGATTATATCAAAAAGGGAGCTAAAACCTAATTTTGGCTATAATCGCCAAAATTTTAAAATAATTAAGGAAAATTTAATGAACTTATCTATGAGAAAACTCGTAGTTCCGATATTTTTAGATATGTTTTTACACTTCATTACGCTCATCATCAACACCTACATGGTTACAAAAGTGAGTGTGCATCTAGTTGGTGCCATGGGTGCGGGCAATCAAGTAATGGATCTTTTTATGACCATTTTTAACTTCCTAAGCATTGGCTGTTCAGTCGTCGTCGCCCAAGCACTGGGAGCTAAAAAGAACGATCTTGCCTCAAACGTCATACACGCAAGTATCACGTCAAATACGCTCTTTGGTATCTTCTCAGCTATCATTATCTACGTCTTTGGCTATAACATCTTAAACTTACTAAATGTGCCAAAAGAGCTTATAAATGATAGCTTCTCATATCTTCACATCCTTGGTTTTGCCCTACTTTTTGATGGCATCGGAATGGTGCTAGCTGCGGTGCTTCGTGTTTATAATCTAGCAACTGCTGTTATGCTAACTTCGGTTTTGATGAACGTAATTACGATTTTAGGCAATGCTATCTCCCTTTTTGGCTGGTTCAATCTACCAAATTTAGGACTACAAGGAGTCGCTCTCTCGACACTTGTTGGCAGACTAGTAGGCATTTTTGTGCTAGCTTATATGCTAAGTCAAAAGGCAAAAGTTAAAATTTACTTTAAAAAGCTACTTGTCGTGCCATTTGAAATTTTAAAGAAAATTCTCTCAATTGGCCTTCCAAGCGCAGGCGAAAATTTACTCTGGATGGCGCAATACATGGTCGCTTTTGGCTTTGTGGCAAGCATGGGCGAGGCTAGCCTTAGCGTGCAGACCATTTACTTTCAGATCACGCTTCTTATCTTGCTTTGTGGAGCGAGCATTAGCGTGGCAAACGAGGTCATTGTAGGACATTTAGTTGGAGCAAGCGAGTTTAACGAGGCCTACACAAGGACATTTAGAGCGCTAAGGCTTGGAGTTTTTATAACGCTTGTAGTCGTGCTTATAGCTTATGCGCTAAAGCATCAAATCATGGACGCACTAAATTTAAATGAAAATTTACGTGCGATCATGTTGCCACTTTTTACACTTTCGATATTTCTTGAAGCGGGCAGAACCTTTAACATTGTCATCGTAAATGCCCTTCGTGCAAGCGGCGACGCAAAATTTCCTCTTGCGACTGGCCTTATCTTCATGTGGGGGCTTTCACTGCCGCTTGGATATTTTTTAGGCATCTATCTTGGCTGGGGAATTATCGGCGTTTGGATAGGGTTTTGTGCTGATGAATGGCTAAGAGGCCTTGTAAATACGTGGCGTTGGAGAAGCAAAAAATGGCAAGAAAAACGCCTAGTTTAAAGCAAAAGAGCATAAATTTAGACTTTTATGGGCTAAGCGTTTTAATAAATTTTAAAACAAATGTAAAATCCATGCGTCTAAGAGTTGGCAAGGGCGCTAAGATCACGCTATCTATGCCATTTTACAGCACACAAAAGATGGCTCTTATCTTTCTTGAGATGCATAAAATTTGGCTTGAAAATACTTACAAAAAAGCTCTTTTGAATTTACCAAAAGATGATGAGATGAAATTTCTTGGGCAAATTTATAAGATAAAATTTGATGAAAATTTTAAAGAGCCATTTTTTGATGGCGAGTTTGTCTTTACGCCAAATTTAAAAAGCCTTGAGCGTTTTAAAAAAACAAGAGCAAAAGAGCTATTTTTAGAGCTTGTAAGCCATTTTCAGCCTTTTATAAATAAGCCAATCAAGCGTATAGTCATACGAAATAGCAAAACTCGCTGGGGCAGCTGCAATCATAAAAAAGGCTATATAAACCTAAGCCTAAGACTCATAGAAAAGCCACTCTCAGCCGTGCGCTACGTCGTTCTTCACGAACTAACACACCTACTCTATCCACATCATCAAAAAAGTTTTTACGATTTTATAGAAAAAATCATGCCTGATTATAGAAAGCAAGAGCAAATTTTAAAAGCGTAATTATTTTTCATCAAGTAAGTGTAAATTTAATATGATAAAATTGCGAGAAATTTTACAAAAGGAAATTTAAATGAAAAAAATGATTCTTGTTTCGCTTTTAGCTGCTTGTGCTTTCGCAGGCAATTTTGAAGATGGCTTAAAAGCGTATGCTGGTTCAAATTTTAAAGAAGCTTTGGCTAAATTTGAAGCAGGATGTTTGGCAAATGACGTAAAATCTTGCGTAAAAGTTGGAGCGATTTACCAACTAGGAAAAACAGCTCTACCTAATCCAAGCAAGGCCTTGGAGTACTATAACAAAGCTTGCGAAGCTGGTGAGGTTGAAGGTTGCTCGGCAGCTGGTGGACTTTATCTAAATACTGAGCCACAAAAAGCAAGAGAGCTTTTTAATAAAGCTTGTGAGAAGAATGATGGATATTCTTGCGAGATGGTAGGTTCTATCTTGATAGAAGCTAAAGAATTTAAAAAAGCTTATGAATTTTTAGTAAAAGGCTGCGAATTAGGCGATAAGATGTCTTGCGAATTTGCAGGCGATCTAAGACGCTCAAAACAACTATAATTTTTAGGCTTACGAGCCTAAAAATTTCTTAATTTAATTTATTACACCAATATCCTTAAACAAAAAAATCCTAAAAAAACACTTATTTTAAATAGAAATTACTCAAAGTATAAAGGTAGTCTAAAAAATTTATATTAGGAATTTAGGCAAGAATGATCTTGCCTAAGATTAGATTATTTTTATTTGATCAAGTGGTTTGTCTTTAATGCCCCATTGAGTCATAAAAACAAATCCATAAAGCACAGCAGCTACGATATAAGCAGTGTATTCGTTTGGTATAAGATTAAATTTCACACATATATTTGGTACAAGAGCTAGTGGCACAACTGGAATCAAAAGAATACGCTCCCAAATTCTAAGCTTTGTGACATAGTAGCCTTGAAGTAAGCTTGAAAATGCAAACATTCCCACGATCGCCATACCAAAGACAAGTAAAATTTCAAGCGGATTACTCATCCAGATTATTCCTTTTGAATCAAGCGGGTCGCCCTCATTTACGCTTTCTATTAGCATAAGTTTATTGTTAAAGAAAAAGGCAAATGGCAAGATCGCCGTTCTTAGATCATAAAAGAATCCTTGAACGCCAACGGTTATAGGATTTGCTTTAGCAATACCAGCTGCCGCATAAGCCGCGATACCAACTGGTGGCGTATCATCAGCTAAAATTCCAAAGTAAAATACAAAAAGATGCACAGCAATGGCTGGGATCAAAAAGCCATTTTTGTGCGCTAAAAATAAAATAACAGGTGCTACAAGACTTGAAACTACGATGTAGTTTGCTGTTGTTGGAAGGCCCATTCCTAGTATAAGTGACATCATCGCAGTAAGAAGCAATATCATAACTATATTATCACCAGCAAGTAGCTCAACTAGATCTGAAAGTACTTGACCAAGGCCAGTTAGAGAGATAGAACCCACGATGATACCTGCAAGTGCGGTTGCAATGGCGATCGTTGTCATACTTTTTGCGGCTGCGACCATCGCCCAAAATATATCTTCAAAGCCTATTAATACATCATTTATTCCAACTTTTTCGCCACTTGCTAGTTTTTTAACTGGCTCTTGAAAGATCATTATTAAAAATAAAAATCCAATCGCATTAAACGCCGCAGCGATAGCTGACTCTTTTGTGATTAATAGTGTATAAAGCAAAATTAAAATCGGAGTTATATAGTGAAGTCCGCTTACAAAAATTTTAAATCTTGAGTGAAACTCGCTTTGGTTTATACCTTTTAAACCAAGCTTGACGCTCTCTAAATGAACGATAAAAAATAGTGACAAATAACAAGCAAACGCTGGGATAACCGCTGCCATCATGACATTTGTATATGTCATGCCTAAAAACTCAGCGATAATAAAAGCAGCTGCGCCCATGATCGGAGGCATAAGCTGGCCATTTACGCCAGCTGCAACCTCGATGGCTCCAGCTTTTGTGCGTGAAAGACCGGCTTTTTTCATAAGTGGTATGGTAAATGTACCAACTGTTACAACATTTGCAGTGGAGCTTCCTGAAACCATGCCAGTTAAGCCACTTGCGATAACTGAAGCCTTAGCTGGACCGCCTCTATATTTTCCAAGAAGTGAGAAAGCTAAATTTATGAAATATTGCCCAGCTCCTGCCCTCTCAAGCAATGAGCCAAAAAGAACAAAAAGATAGATAAAACTAACGCTAACTCCGATAGGTACACCAAAGATACCTTCGGTCGTTAAAAACATATGACCTGCGATCTTTTCAAAGCTGGCACCTTGATGAGCGATGATGTCTGGCATATAAGGGCCAAAGTGATCATATATCAAAAATAATATACAAATAATTGGAAGTGCTGGCCCCATTACGCGCCTGCCAGCCTCAAGCAAGACAATGATCGCTAAAAACGATATGACGATATCTTGCGTGATGTAGTCCCCCGTCCTATCAGCTAGCTCATAAAAATAAACCGCTGGATAAAGCACAGCAACAACGCCTACCACACAAAAGACTAGATCGTAAAATGGCAAACTAGAATGTGCCTTTTTATGAAAAGTGACTGGATAAAGCAAAAATACAAGCCCAACCGCAAAGGCTAAGTGTATTGAGCGCGAAATGTTAGTATTTAGCGGAAAATAAGCTATATAAAGCTGAAAAACTGACCAAGAAAAGCATACGATCGCAATGAAATAGTTGTAAAAATTGCTATTTATCTCCCTTGTTTTTACTTCGACAAATTGTTCTTCGTTGTCTTTGACTTCGTTCATCTCTCTCCTTTAAAATTTAAATATATAAATTAAAAAATTTGCATATTTAAATTTTATCCAGAGGCAAAAGCCCCTGGAAATGGATTATTTTAAAATACCAGCCTCTTTAAATGCAGCCTCTGCAGCTGGGTGAAGCGGAGCTGAAAGACCTTGAACAAGATCTTCTTTGTTTACTGATTTTAGCGCTGGGTGAAGAGTTTTATACTCATCAAAGTTGTCTAAAATAGCTTTTATTACAGCTTTTACAGCCTCATCTTTCGTATCTTTACTAGTTACCAAAACAGCTTTTACACCGATAGTATTTACATCGTGATCAACGCCGTCATATGAACCTTTTGGGATCACACCTTTTGCGAAGTATGGCTTCTCTTTAAGAAGATTATCGATCTCGCCGCCTTCGATATTTAGGATGTCAATCGGCAAAGATGTCGCAGCATCAGTGATGTTTGCAGTTGGGTGACCGACGACAAAGCTATATCCGTCTATCTTTTTATCTTTTAGTGCATGTGGGCATTCACCAACTGTTAAAACGCCGCGGTATCCTAGTTTTGAAACGTCAAAGCCTTTTGCTTTAAAGACTTCAAGCGTACTTACTTCGTTGCCACTGCCTGGGTTACCAACGTTATATTTTTTACCTGCAAATGAAGCAAGATCGCTTGTTAGACCGCTATCTTTTGCTACAACAAATGCAAGAAGCTCTGGATAGATAGCAACTACTGAGCGTAAATTTTCATCTTTTGCTCCGTCAAATTTGCCAGTGCCATTAAATTTATCATAGACAACGTCACTTTGAACAAAGCCAAATGTGAGCTCTTTTTTGAGGACGTTATTTACGTTATAGACTGAGCCGCCAGTTGATTGGACTGAGCATTTTACATTAGTATTTTTGTTTGCTAAACGGCAAATCGCTCCACCTATCGGATAATAAGTGCCTGTCATGCCGCCAGTACCGATACTGATAAATTCTTTCGCTGAAAGAGTTGTTGCTAAAAGCAAGCCAGCAAGTGCCAAAGAAGTAGTTTTCATCTAAGATCCTTTCAAGAAATTTAAGGCTATTTTATTCTATAAATTTAGCTTTTTACCTTATTTAATATGATATTTTCATGCCGTTTTAGTAAAGTTGCAACCATTCTACACAATCAAGACTTAAAAAAATATTTTCTTAAGATTAAATTTATATTTCTTTATCAGTCAAAATAAATTTGATAAACCAGCTATTTAAATATCATTTTTTATTGTATAATCCACCGCAGTTCTAAGTTTTAGAAAAACTGTTGCAAATTTACAACTAATCAATAGCTTTTATAAATGTTAATAACAATCAAATTTTGGAGGTTTTTATGAAAAAATCACTTATGTTGGCTGCTTATATGCTGCTTTTATCTTTAAATTTCGCTTCTGGTGCAGACGAGAAAACGCAGGTTAGCTTTAGTGGCTCATCTACTCTGGCTCCAGTTATTGCTAAAATTTCAACCGACTTTATTGAAAAGTACGAGACTTGGGACAAGGTTGATAGCTCTTTGCCAAACAAAAATATCACCATTTTTGTCTCAGCTGGTGGTTCTGGCGCTGGCGTAAAAGCTGTACTTGATCATGTCGCTGACTTTGGCATGCTAGCTCGCGATATAAAAGATAGCGAAAAGGCAAAGATCAAGGATATGAAAGCCTATACGCTTGGCATAGACGCACTTTGCGTGGCTGTAAACCCAGAAAATGAGGTGATAAAGCTAAAGGGCGGAAATTTAAGCAAAGACGAGATCGTCAAAATTTTCTCAGGCGAGTACAAAAAGTGGAGCGATCTTGACAAATCCCTACCAAATGACGAAATAGTCGTAGTTACAAGAGATCTTGGTGGCGGTGCTCACGAGGTATTTCAAAAAAAGATCATGAAAGATGTCAAAGTTAGTAAAAACGTCATCCAATCACCTTCCATGGGCGCGCTTGTCTCAAAAATAATCGAAAATAAAAACACTATTGGCTATGCATCTTTTGGTATCACAAACCAAAACAAAGGCAAGCTAATACCACTAAACGTTGATGGCGTCGAACCAACTGTTAAAAATATAGTTGATGGCAAATACTACATCTCTCGTCCGCTCATCATCGTAAAAAGTGGCGATCTAAGCAAGAGCGAGCAAATTTTTGTTGATGTGTTAAATTCAGCCGAAGGTCAAAAGACTATCGAAAAAATGGGATTTATACCAGTAAAATAGTCCAATGACAGGGCAAATTTTTAAAGGCGCGATATATCTTTTCACACTTTTATCCGCCATGCTTTTGCTTTTGCTTGTGGGATTTTTACTGATAAATTCCACGAGTTTCTTTGCAGAAGTAAGCCTTTTTGACTTCTTACTAAACGGCGACTGGGACGTTAGCACAGAGCCTTTTAGCTTTGGGCTGTTTAATATCCTAATCGCAAATTTCGTAGTTGCGTTTTTAGCTTGCATATTTTCATTTTCTATCTCACTTGGCGTTACTATATTTATATGCTTTTTTACGAGCGCCTGGCTTAAACACGTGCTAGACTGGATGATACGGATACTAGCTGGCATACCCTCTATCATCTATGGATTTTTCGCGCTTTACACGGTTGTAAAAATTATAGAGTCAGGGCTAAAAATGTCTGCTGGCGAGTCAGTCTTGGCAGCTAGTCTCATCCTTAGCGTCATGATACTGCCCTTTTTTACCTCGCATTTGCTTCAAAGTGTTGATCTGCTAAAACAAAATTTCAAAACAAACTCAGATGCGCTTAGCGTAAGCACTGGATATTTTATAAGAAAAATCATTTTTAGAAAATCTATAAAAGCTAGCATTTCAGGCTTTATACTCGCATTTTCAAGGGCAGCTGGCGAGACAATGGCTGTGATGATGGTCATAGGCAACACCCCGCTTTTTCCGCACCTACTCTCAAAAGCTCAGACCATACCATCTCTAATAGCCCTTGAAATGGGCATGAGCGAGGCTGGCAGCCTGCACTATCACGCTCTTATTGCAAGCGGATTTGTCCTGCTTGTTTTTATATTTTTGCTAAATATCTTTATCTTTAAATTTGAGAAAAACAATGAACGCTTTTAAAGATCATCTAGTCAAATTTTATGCCTATCTTTGCGTATTTATAGTGGTTGCGATGATATTTTGGATATTTTATTTCATCTTCGCAAATGGCATCTCTCAGATAAATTTAGACTTTCTGACTAAAAATCCGCAAGGTTTAAATTTAGGTGAGAGTGGTGGCATAAGAGACGCTATCATAGGCTCATTTTTGCTGATGATACTATCTATGATATTTTCTGCACTTCTTGGCGTTAGCTGCGCCATTTATAGGCAAATTTACTGCACCTCTGGCACGATCAAGCTTGGGCTTAAATTTATCATCCAAACGATGGCTTCTATTCCTTCTATCTTGCTTGGGATGTTTGTTTATGGGCTTTTTATCGTTAGTCTTGATATCCCTAAAAGCCTACTAACAGCTAGTATTACGCTTGCTTTGATGGTCTTTCTATTTGTTGAAGTAAGCGTTGAAAAGGTGATCTCGCAGATCGATGAAAAAAAGATGTTAAGAGATAGCTTCGCGCTTGGTGTTGATAAAAATTTCATGGCTAGAAAGCTGGTTTTGCCAGCTATTAGAAAAAATATAATATCTATTTTAATACTTGCTGGCAGCTACGCCATAGGGGCTACCGCACCGCTACTTTTAACTGGAGTCGTCTTCATGGCAAAGGCCGAAGGCCTGCTCTCGCCAGTTATGGCACTGCCTTTTCATCTGCACATGCTACTAAGCCAGTCAGTCGCAACGCAAAATGCCTACGCCACGGCACTCGTGCTCATTTTTATATTGATCATTTTGCATCTGCTTTCAGCCGTAGTTTTATTTGATATAGGAGAGAAAATTGCCAGATATTTTAAACATAAAAGATCTTAGTATTTTTTATCAAGATAATGAAATTTTAAAAGATCTAAATTTAAGCGTCGCCGAAAACGAGATCATCTGCCTAATGGGCAGCTCAGGATGTGGCAAATCGACATTTCTTTCAGCGCTAAATGGCTTTTTAGAGCAAAAGGGCGGCAGATATAACGGAGAGATCCTATTTAAAGGTGAAAATATTAAAATTAAGGGCGAAATTTGGCTAAGACGAAAGCTAGCCATACTCTTTCAAGACGCCACACTCTTTCCCTTTAGTGTAGAAAGAAATTTGACCTATGCGATGGAATTTTATGAAGGCAGCATAAAAGATAAGCAAAAAAGAGTAGAAGAGCTCTTAAAAAGCGTAAATTTACTGGGCGAAATAAACTACCTAGATATGCCAGCTAGCAAGCTCTCTGGCGGTCAAAAGCAAAGACTTTGTATCGCAAGGATGCTAACTACAAAACCTGAAGTGCTCATGCTTGACGAGCCTTGCTCATCGCTTGATATGAAAAATATTTTGATCGTAGAGGAGCTTTTAAAAAGCTTGTCGCAAAGATACACCATCATCATCACCACGCACAATGAAGAGCAGGCAAAAAGGCTTGGCGGCAGGATAGTCCGCATAGTGGATAAGAAATTTACATTTTAAAAGAGCTAGAAATTCTAGCTGCAAATTTAGTCGATAAATCTTTTTGTGATATTTACGTAGGCATCGATCCTGCGGTCTCTTAAAAATGGCCAAATTCTGCGGACTTCTTCACTTCTTTTCATATCTATTTCAACGATCTTGCAAAGCTCATCTGTGATATTTGCGCGGAAAAGCTGCTCGCCTTGTGGCCCAAAGACAAAACTATTTCCCCAAAATTTGATCCCATCCATCACGCCGCTATCATCCTTTTCAAAGCCCACGCGATTTACTGCGACCACTGGCAGGCCATTTGCCACGCTGTGGCCTCTTTGCACTGCCACCCACGCTTCAAGCTGTCTTGATTTTTCATCGTCACTATCGCCCTCAAACCAGCCAATAGCCGTTGGATAGATAAGAATTTTTGCCCCTTTTAGCGCCATGAGCCTTGCCGCCTCTGGATACCACTGATCCCAACAGACCAAAACTCCAAGCTTACCAAGGCTAGTTTCGATCGGCTCAAAGCCGATATCGCCAGGCGTGAAGTAAAATTTCTCATAAAATCCAGGGTCATCAGGGATGTGCATTTTTCGGTATTTGCCAGCCACGCTGCCATCACGCTCGAAGACAAAGGCGGTGTTGTGATAAAGTCCGTCAGCTCTCTTTTCAAAAAGCGAAGTGACTAAAACCACGCCATTTTCTTTTGCTACCCTGCCCCAAAAAGCGACATCTTCTTGCCACTCATTTGCATGATCAAAGAAATTTGTATCCTCGCTTTGGCAAAAGTACCGCGTCTGGTGCAGCTCTTGGCAGACGACTAGATCAGCACCTCCTTTTTTTGCCTCGGCAATTAGCTCAAGTGTCTTTGCGATAGTCGCCTCTTTTGTGCCTTTAAATTCTTGTTGAAGTAGTGCTACTTTCATCTCATTTCCCTTCTTTGTCGTTATATGGGTCTAAATGCGTGGTTATCTGCCACGAATAATCCCTAAATTTCTCTCTTACCTCAGCTTCAAGCGAGTCGGCCACCTCGTGCGCATCGTAAAGCGAGATATCTTTGTCAAAAACTAAATGCAGCGTTAAAAATATGGTATTTGCGCTCTGTCTTGTGTTTAAGTAGTGAAAGTCTAAAATTCTCTGCTTTGCCTTTATCATCTTGATGATCTCATCTGTGACTTCAGGGCTTGCTGCGTGATCTAGCAAGATGCCAAAGGCGTCTTTACCTAAATTTATAGCGCTTTGAGCGATGTAGCCGCTTATCACGATGCCAAAGATCGCATCTATCATCACAAATCCGCTAAATTTAATGATAAGTAGCGAGATGATGACTGCTAGGTTACTAAAAAGGTCGATCTTATAGTGTAGTGCGTCTGCTTTTATGATAAGATTGCCACTTTTTTTAGAAATTTGGTTTAAAAATAGCACCAAACATAACGTCACAACTACCGAAAAAACCATCACACCAAGGCTTAAGCCAAGGTCTATCTCTAAATTTGGCTCGCTAAATTTTTTAATACTCTCATAAAAAATATATCCAGCAGCCACAACGATGATGACGCACTCAAATAGCGCTGCTAACGCCTCTAGCTTTGTGTAGCCAAAGTTAAATCTCTCATCGGCTTGCTTTCTTGACTTTCTAAGCGCAAATAAATTTAAAAGTGAGACAATAAAATCAAGCATCGAGTCTATCGCCGAGCCAAGCACAGCGACCGAGCCACTAAAAAGCCCAGCTGTAAATTTCACAAGTGCTAGCAAAAAGGCGCAAGCTCCAGCTGCGATAACTGCCTTGTTTTCGCCCTGCGTGCACTCCTGCTTATTTATGCGGTTAAACTCATAATCAAACGGACTTGACAAGACTAAGACCTTTTATATCTATTTTGGCTTGAGCAGTGAAGCGAGCCATTTTGACGCACAAAAACTAGCGAATTTACACCGATGATCTTTCTATCTGGCAGTGCCTTGGCTAGTAAATTTAGCACTTTTTCGTCGTTTTCGTCGTTATATGTTGGCACGATCAAGGCACCATTTATAAAGATGAAGTTTGCATAGGTGCAGCCAAGCCTTTTGCCCTCATAAAATTTAGGCTTAGGAAGCGGCAGAGCAAGTAGCTTAAAGCCAGTTTTTTTAAGCTCATCTTCCATCATTTTAAGCTCATCAAAGTGCTCATCGCTCTTGTCATCGCAAGCTACGTAAGCGATAGTATCAGGCGTGATAAAACGCGCTAAAGTGTCAATGTGACTATCTGTGTCATCGCCCTTTATAAAGCCATCTTCAAGCCAGATGATACGCTTTAGACCAAACAAACTCTTTAGCTTCTCCTCGATCTGCTCTTTGCTAAGTGCCTTGTTTCTATTTTCATTTAGCAAGCATTTTGAGGTGGTTAAAAGTACGCCATCTCCGTTAAACTCGATGCTCCCGCCCTCTAGTATCATATCAACTTGCTCAAGATTGGTCTTGTAAATTTTAGCTAGCTCCAAATTTATCGCATCATCTTTTGAACTCTTAAATTTACCGCCCCAAGCGTTAAATTTAAAGTCATAACTCTTTACGCCATCTTCAGCACAAACGTCGATCATACCGTAGTCTCTGATCCAAGTATCATCAGTATCAAGCTTAACAAACTCAACATTTTTAAATTTCTTAAACCTAGAAAAATTTGCCTCATCAGGGCAGATGAGCACCACCTTTTCAAAGGGCGTAATAGCAGCCACTAGCTCCTCATAGCCGGCTAAAATCTCCTCTAAATAAGGTTCCCAGTCGCTCTTACTATGTGGCAGCGATAAAAACAAAAGCTCCTGCTCTTCCCACTCTGCGTAAGCTCTCACGCTCTCTCCTTATAAATTTTATAAATTCCATAAATCGTAATGATTATCCAAAAGACCTCTATCAAAAATGAACCGAGGTTAAAGTGCACAAAAAGTGAGATGATAAGTAGCACCGCACCTGCTAAATTTATTATCTGATAGGCTAGATCGCGGCTATTTAGGCGGCCGATCTGAAGTAAAAAGTAGCCCAACACGATGCAAATCATCCCTAAAAAGCCAATGATCTGAAAAAGATCGATCAAATTTTATCCTTTTTGTAAGCTTAAATTTAAGGCAAGATCATATCTAATTAGTTTTAAATTTATGATTATAAGATAAAATAACTCCATTTTTCAGATTGGATTAAAGTTTTATGGATTTTGAGTTTATTGAGAAATTTTATCCGCTTTATGTTAAGGCCGGAGTGCTTACCTGTGAGATCGCCTTTTTAGGGATCGTTTTTTCTATTTTGATCGGTATTTTTTGTATGGCTGTGAAATTTTACAAGCTAAAATTTCTATCAAAAGTAATTGACTGCTACGTCGAGCTCTCAAGAAATACGCCACTTCTTATACAGCTTTTCTTTTTATATTATGGCTTGCCAAAGCTTGGAGTGTCGATGAGCGGCTTTGCCTGTGCGGTTGCGGGACTTAGCTTTCTTGGTGGTAGCTATATGAGTGAGAGCTTTAGGCTTGGCTTTGAGGCGGTTAGAAAGTCGCAGATAGAAGCGGGACTTAGCATCGCACTTAGCAAAAATCAGCTGCTAAGATATGTTATCTTGCCTCAAGCATTTAGCGTAGCGGTGCCAAGTATTAGTGCAAATATTATCTTTTTACTAAAAGAGACAAGCATCGTTAGTATCGTGGCACTCGCCGATCTAGTTTACGTCGCAAAGGATCTTATCGGGCTTTACTACAAAACAGATGAAGCGCTTTTTATGCTAGTAATTAGCTATCTCATCATCATCTTGCCAGTCTCGCTGGTGCTTAGCTATGTCGAAAAAAGGGTGAGAAATGCAAGGAGTTAGTATATTATTTGATACACAAAATTTACTAAGGCTCTTTGAAGGTCTAGTCATTAGCACAGAAATTTCATTTATCTCTATTTTTATCTCTATAATCGGCGGCTTAGTGCTTGGCGTGCTTATGAGCATGAAAAACAAATTTATCTATTTTATTTTAAAAATTTGCCTAGAAATCGTTCGCATAATGCCTCAGATCGTTTGGCTATTTTTATTTTATTTTGGTGTCAGTAAGGCGTTTGATATTCACATTTCAGCATTTACAGCCTCACTCATCGTCTTTAGCTTGTGGGGAATTTTTGAAATGATGGACATCGTGCGTGGCGCAATAACATCAATACCAAAACATCAATTTGAATCAGCCGCATCGCTTGGACTTAGTAAATTTCAAATTTACTCTCACGTCATCATCCCACTTGCCACAAGAAGGCTAGTTCCTGGAGCTGTAAATTTACTAAGCCGTATGATAAAAACGACCTCTATAGTCGTACTAATCGGCGTTGTAGAGGTAGTCAAGGTCGGTCAGCAGATCATTGAGCGAAATGTATTTACAAATCCTATGGCGCCATTTTGGATATACGCGCTCATATTCTTTTTATATTTTGCGATCTGCTATCCAGTCTCAAAATTATCAAAAAAACTAGAAGAAAAATGGAGCTAAAATGAGCGAAAATATCTTGGAACTTAAAAAAATAAATAAATTTTATGGAGAGCTTCACGCCTTAAAAGATATAAATTTAGAGGTAAAAAGCGGTGAAGTGGTCGTACTTCTTGGACCATCAGGCTGTGGCAAGAGCACAACTCTTAGATGTATAAACGGCCTTGAGAGTATCGCAAGCGGTGAGATCGTCATAGACGGCGAAGCGATAGATGCTAAATTTAATGATTGGCAAAGGATCCGCCAAAAAGTCGGCATGGTCTTTCAAAGCTACGAGCTGTTTGATCATATGAATGTTATAGATAACGTCCTTCTTGGGCCTTTAAAGGTGCAAAAAAGAGATAGGGCCGAGGCCGAAAAGACCGCTGATATGTGGTTAAGCAAGGTTGGACTGCTTGATAAGAAATTTGCCTATCCAAAGGAGCTAAGTGGCGGCCAAAAGCAGCGCATAGCTATAGTAAGAAGCCTTTGCTTAAACCCTGAGATCATGCTATTTGACGAGGTTACGGCTGCGCTTGATCCAGAGATCGTTAGAGAAGTGCTTGATGTTATACTAAATTTAGCCAAAGATGGTATGACGATGCTAATAGTTACCCATGAGATGAGCTTTGCAAGGGCGGTTGCAAATAAGATCGTATTTATGGACGCTGGAGCGATCGTGGAGATCAGCGAACCAGAGGAATTTTTTACCAACCCAAAGAGCGACCGCGCGAAGAAATTTCTAAATTTATTCTCGTTTTAGAAAAAATAAGAGATAATTTGCCGTTTTTTCAAAATGCGTTTAGAGCGAAAATTTAACGCTCTTATTTATTTAACTTTTTTACAAGGAGAAAGAGTGAGAAAATTTAAATTTTTCTTATTAGCATTAATCGCTACCGTCTTTCTAACGGGTTGTGGTAATGACAAAGGTGCCGACACGGCAAAAGCTGCTTCAAACGAAGCTGATGCGATCGCAAAGATAAAAGAGCGCGGATTTGTAAGAATTGGCGTTTTCAGCGACAAGCCGCCATTTGGCTACGTCGATAAAGACGGCAAAAACCAAGGCTATGATATTTACTTTGCAAAACGTATCGCAAAAGACCTACTAGGCGATGAGAGCAAGGTAAAATTTGAGTTAGTCGAGGCTGCTGGTAGAGTTGAAGTTTTAGTAGCTGATAAAGTAGATATCACGCTTGCAAATTTTACAAAAACACCTGAGCGTGCACAAGTTGTTGATTTTGCGCTTCCATACATGAAGGTTTCACTTGGCATCGTAAGCCCTGAAGGTGCAGTGATAAAGAGCATCGATGAGCTAAAAGACAAAACCCTAATCGTAAATAAGGGCACAACCGCAGACGCGTTTTTTACAAAAAATTATCCTAACATTAAGCTTGCAAAATACGACCAAAATACTGAAACATTTGCAGCTTTGGTTGATAAAAGAGGTGCTGCACTAGCGCATGATAACGCCCTACTTTTTGCCTGGGCGAAAGAGACTCCAGGTTTTGTTGTAGGCGTTGAAGCACTTGGTGATGTGGATGTAATAGCACCAGCTGTTAAAAAAGGCAACAAAGTTTTACTTGACTGGCTAAACAACGAGATCATTGAGTTAGGCAAAGAAAATTTCTTCCACAAAGACTATGATGCTACACTAAAACCGATCTATGGTGATAGCGTCAATCCAGAATCACTTGTCGTTGAAGGCGGCAAACTTTAAAAAATTTAATGGCGTAAATCTTTACGCCATCTCTCTTTTTTTTAAATTTAACAAATACGTTTGTAAAAATTTTTTGCCGGTAGGTTACACTGCATAAAATCCATAAAGGCTGATATTTTGCATACCTGAACAGCAAGCTAGTAGGCGAGCTCCTTGTAATAATGAGCTATTTTTAAAAAAGAATGCCAACAATAGATAGGCTACTTGTGGATTTAAATTGCATTATCCGCATGAACATTCAAAAAGGCTAAGGTGCATGTATTTTATAAATTTAAATTCTAGATAATATGTATATAGAGCCCACAAAAAAAGAAACCCACGAAAGCTAGGCGAGAAAGATACAACTTAGTTTTTAAATATTTAAATAAAATTCTAAAAGGCATTTTGGAGTAAATTTAGCCCAAAATGCCTTTGCAAGCTACATTAAGCTCTTTAGCAAATTTATCACTTTTTGCTCGATCTCTTCTAAAAATTCCTTGCTCTTTGCCTCAAATCTAGTGACGATAACTGGCGTTGTATTTGATGCACGCACCAGCGCCCAGCCATTTTCAAACTGAATCCTTATACCATCAATGTCGATGATATTTTTTATCTTTGGTAGATCGCAACTCTCGTTTTTCACGCACTCTTTTAACTTAGCAACTATCTTAAATTTAGCCTCGTCAGTCGTCTTTACCTTGATCTCATCGGTACTAAAGACAAGCGGCATCTTATCAAGCTCACCGTCAAGGTCAAAGCCCTTATGAACTAGCTCGAGCACTCTCATCATCGCATAAAGCGCATCATCAAAGCCAAAATAGCGCTCTTTAAAAAAGATATGACCGCTCACCTCTGCCGCAAGATCGACATTTAGCTCTTTCATCATCTTTTTTATATTGCTGTGTCCTGTTTTTCCCATGAAAACTTCACCAATCTTTGCGATCTCATCGTACATATTTTGCGAGCATTTAACCTCGCCAAGCACCTTTGGATGATCCATATTTAGTGCATAAAGATAGGCTAACTCATCGCCTTTTATATCTCTTTTTGGCGTTATAACCGCGATCCTGTCGCCATCGCCGTCAAAGCCAAATCCAAGGTCAAATTCCTTCTTTTCGATGAGCGAAAATAGCTCTTTTAAATTCTCTTTTTCGCTTGGGTCTGGGTGGTGATTTGGAAAATTCCCATCTGGATCTTCATATAAAATTTTTGCATTTAGCCCAAGAGCCTTGACTATCGGCACCAAGCTTACGCCAACAGCACCATTTGCACAGTCGATGACAAAAGGTTTTTTAAAATTTTTAAGCTCACTAAATTCTTTTACAAAAAACTCGACATATTTTTCTAAGATGTTAAATTTCTCACAGCTTTCATCGTCTACGATCTGCTCACCAGAGGCGATTATCTCATTTACCTTGTCTTTTAAAATTTGCAGATCTTTGCCAAAAAAACTATCTTTTTTGATAGTGATCTTAAAGCCGTTGTACTCTTTTGGGTTGTGAGAGCCAGTGATCATGATATTTGCGTCGAAATAGTCAGCATAAACGCTAAAGTAGCCAATAGGAGTTGGTAGTAAGCCGATGTTGTAAATTTTAAAGCCACCAGCCTTATTTAGACCGCTTAGCAGATACCTAAAAAGTGTGCTAGCACTTAGCCTTGCGTCAAAGCCAACGCTTAAAGTTTTCACGCCAAATTCGTTAAATTTCTTACCCAAAGCAAGTCCTATAGCCTTGACGCTGTCCTCTGTCAAGTCTTTTTCAAAAATGCCGCGGATGTCGTATTCTCTAAAAATTTCATCATATTTCATTGTAAATTCTCCCTAAAAGAATGCAAAAATGATACAAGAATAAATTTAAAAAGGAGTAAATAATTTTATAAATTTAGTGAGGTTAAAATATAAATTCGAGCTAGAAAAGGCTCTAGCTCGAAAGGGGCTGCTACATCATGCCGCCCATGCCACCCATTCCGCCCATGTCAGGCATTGCAGGCATTGCTTTTTCTTCTTTTATCTCGCTGATAGTTGCTTCAGTTGTTAGTAGCAAGCTAGCCACGCTAACAGCATTTTGAAGCGCAACTCTCTCAACTTTAACTGGATCGATGATGCCAGCTTCAAACATATTTACATATTCGCCAGTTGCGGCGTTAAAGCCAAAATTTGCATCTTTGCTTGTCTCAACTGCATTTGCCACAACGCCTGCGTCAAAACCAGCGTTCTCAGCGATTTGGCGAAGTGGAGCACGAAGTGCTCTTCTAACGATCTCAGCGCCGATTGCCTCATCACCTTGTAAATTTAAATTTACGCTCTTTGAAGCGAGGATAAGAGCTGAGCCACCGCCAACAACGATACCTTCTTCAACAGCCGCACGAGTAGCGCTTAGAGCATCATCTACGCGGTCTTTTTTCTCTTTCATCTCAGTCTCAGTCGCAGCACCTACTTTGATAACTGCCACGCCGCCACTTAGTTTTGCAAGGCGCTCTTGAAGTTTTTCTTTGTCATAGTCGCTTGTAGTCTCAGCGATTTGCGCTTTGATCTGAGTTATTCTAGCGTCGATCGCCGACTTCTCGCCTGCACCATTTACGATAGTTGTGTTATCTTTGTCAATAACTACGCTTGAAGCTTGACCAAGGTCGTTTATAGTAGCGCTTTCTAGTGTTCTACCTAGCTCTTCGCTAATGACTTCGCCACCTGTTAGAATAGCGATATCTTCAAGCATCGCTTTTCTTCTATCGCCAAAGCCAGGAGCTTTAACAGCTGAGATGTTTAGCACGCCGCGAAGTTTATTTACAACAAGTGTTGCAAGTGCCTCGCCCTCGATATCTTCAGCGATGATTAGAAGTGGTTTGCCACTCTTTTGTACTTGCTCAAGCACTGGAAGTAGATCTTTTAAATTTGTGATCTTCTTGTCAAATAGCAATATAAATGGATTGCTTAGCTCAACTTGCATCTTTTCAGGGTTTGTGATGAAGTACGGGCTTAGATATCCGCGGTCAAATTGCATACCCTCAACAACGCTTAGCTCATCTTGGATAGATTTTGCCTCTTCTACTGTTATGACGCCATCTTTGCCGACTTTTTCCATCGCATCAGCGATAAGTTTGCCAATACTCTCGTCTGAGTTAGCAGAGATAGTAGCGATCTGAGCGATCTCTTTTGAGCCAGATACTTTTTTAGAGATATTTTTTAGTGCATCTATAAGAGCTGCTACTTCTTTATCCATGCCGCGTTTTACTTCGATAGGATTTGCGCCAGCAGTTACGTTTCTAAGACCCTCTTTAAATATCGCGTGAGCTAGCACAGTCGCTGTTGTAGTGCCGTCGCCCGCTTGGTCATTTGTCTTGCTTGCCACTTCTCTAACTAGGCTTGCACCCATGTTTTCGATAGTATCTTTTAGCTCAACTTCTTTAGCCACACTAACGCCGTCTTTTGTGATGTTTGGAGCGCCAAAGCTCTTTTGGATAAGAACATTTCTGCCTCTTGGTCCCATTGTCACTTTCACAGCATCATTTAGTTTTTTTACGCCCTCGTATAGGCGGTTTCTTGCATCATCAGAGTAAAAAATTTCTTTTGCCATTGTTTTTCCTTTCGGTTTTAATTTATTTTAAAAAATCAGCCTTATTTATCATTGACAAAGGCATATTAATATCAAAAATTTTGCCGCGAATATTTGAATAGCCGTTTTTAGCTAGCCTTTCGCTGTGCATTTTCAGATATTTTTCCGCATTCTCCTTATTGTCAAAAAGATAAATTCCGCCTGCTTCTTTTGTTTGTTTGTTCTCAGTCCAAATTTTCCATATCATACCAGGTTCTTGGTTGATACTTTTAGCCAAATCCTCAAAAGCTTTTGACATCTCGTCTCCAAAAAGACCTTCTTGCGGAAAATCAACATACATAATCGCAGCCATCTGCAGCCTTATTTTAAAACACCTAAAACATCATCAATGTTTAAAACAAGATATGTTTTATCATCTAAATTTATCTCAGTACCACCGTATTTTGCAAATACAACTTTATCACCAACTTTTACACCCTCTACTTCAGCACCAACTGCTTTTACCTCACCGCTTAAAGGTTTTTCTTTTGCGTTATCAGGTATAATAATGCCCGAAGCTGTGGTCTTTGTCTCCTCTACGCGTTCGACTAGAACACGCTTGCCTAATGGTTGAAAGTTCATTGTTCATCCTTTTGGTTTAATTGTCTTTTTTAGCACTCTTTATTTTTGAGTGATGAGATCCTAGCACTTTTTTCTAAAAAAGTCAATAATTTATAGTTAAATTTTATTCAAACTTTAGTCACTTACACTAAAGTTTTATGATATGTAAAACTAATATAAAGGAAATTTATGAAAAAAATAGCCTATTTAGTAGCGGCTTTGGCGCTGATAATCCTTTGCATTTTCGGCTTTATCTTTAGCTCTTTTGGCAATAAATTTATAGTCAGCAAAATAGAAAAAGAAGCACTCACTCGCGGTATTGATGTCAAATTTAAAAACTTTAACCTTGATCTTAGCACGCTAAATTTAGAAGCGATTGTGATGAATGCCATAAATTTAAAGGCAAATGGCGATCTCTCATTATTTGCTCAAAGCATGAACTTAAACATAGATATAGACGCCGACAAGGCAAAGACTAGCGAGCTTGGACTAAAAAAAGATATCGCGCTTAAGGCAAACGCGATCGGTAAGTTTAGCAACTTCAAGCTAGCGGCAACTGGCACGGCGCTTGGCTCAAACATAAATTTAAATGCAAATTTAAAAGACTATCTGCCAAAAGCTCTAAACCTTGACGCTAAAAACATCGATCTTTCTGAGATCTCAGCTCTGGCGCAAAAGCCAAATTTAGCTAGCGGTAAGCTTGATCTAACGAGCAATATGCAAGGGGTTGATGAGAAAAATGAGCCCATCATTAACGCTCAAATTTTAGCAAGTGATGGCGTAATAAATAAAGAAATTCTTAAAAACGAATTTGGGCTAAATTTAGCAAAAGATATAAACTTTAAAGGCGGCGTAAATGCTAAATTTGCAAATGAAAAAGTGAGCGCAAAAACCCTTATCATCGCACCTGAAGCCACTTTAAAAGCAAATGAAACGACTTATGATCTAGCTAGCAAAAATTTAAAGAGCGACTTTTCTCTAAACGTGCCTGATCTTGCTCTTTTTGGCAAGCTCTTGGGGCAACAGCTAAGTGGCGCCGTGGACGCAAACGGCGAAATTACAATGCAAGAAAATGCCCTTAAAAACCTAAAAGCTGAGATAAACGGGCTTGGTGGCAAGATAAATGCAAATTTTGATAGTAAAAACTTAGCCCTAAATGCAACTAGCATCAAGCTAAAAGAGCTTCTAGCGCTTGCCTTGCAGCCTAGCTACGCAGACGGGCAGATAAATTTAAACGCAAATTTTAGCGGCTTTGACGAGCTAAAAAAGCTTGCTGGCGAGGCTAAATTTGAGATAAAAAACGGTCTTATAGATAATGGTCTTGTAAAGCTTAAAAACGCAGCTAAATTTGAGCTAAAAGGCGGCGCCACAGCAAAAGGTGAGCTTGTAAATTTTGACGCAAACGTACTTAGCGATCTTGGCGAGCTAAAGGATGTAAGGGGCGTTTATGACCTAAAAAACAGTCAAATTTTTAGCAAATTTGCCCTGCTCATTAGCGACCCTGAGAAATTTAAAGCGGTTAGTGGCTTTGAGGTGAGCTCAAAGATGGCGCTTGCGGGCGATGTAAAGCTAAAAGCAAGCAAGATAGATGAGCTAAATTTAGGCGGCGATGCCTTTGCTGGCAAGCTAAACGCCACCATAAAAAATGAAAATCTTGACCTTAGCTTAAAAGAGGCGCAGTTAGGAGAGATCTTGGCACTTAGCGGCAACGACAAACTGGCAAACGCTAAGACAAATGTCCAAGCAAAGGGGCAAAATATCTTTAGCAAAAGTCCAAGTGTCACCGCAACGATCACTTTAAATGATGGCAAATTTAACGCCGCAGCACTTAGCAAAATGCTTGATAAAAAATTCCCAGAAAATGAGAAATTTAGCTCAAATTTGAGCCTAAATTACAAAGGCGACGTAGCAAAATTTAGTGGTGACTTTCTTAGCTCGTTTGCTGATATAAAGGGCATAGATGGCAGCTTTGACGCGGGCAAAAGCACTCTAAGCTTAAAGCTTCAAGCGGTAGTTTCAGAGCTAAATAAGCTTGCATTTTTAGCTGGCCGCGAGCTTCACGGTAAATTTGCAGCCCTCGTAACGGCAAATGGCAAAGTGGATGATCTAAGCGTAAAAGCCACTTCAGATGATCTATTTAAGGGTAAACTCGAGGCAAACTACAAAGGCGGCGCGCTTGATGCGGCGCTAAAAAACTTTGAGGTTAAAGGGCTAACGCAGACTTTGGGGCTAGATCATCTATATGATGGCAACGGCGATGCTAAATTTGACTACGAGACAAAGCAAAAGCTCGGTAAATTTGACATCTTGCTAAAAGAAGGTCACCTAGCCAGCACAAATCTCACAAACAACATCCAAATATTTACTGGCAAGGGCATCACAAAAGAAATTTACAAAGACGGCAAAATTTATGGCGATATAAAGGGCGACAACGTCGTCTTTAACGTAAATTTAAGCTCGCCAAAGAGCGACATAAAGGTTGCAAACGGCACTTATAATACCGCGACAAAAATGCTTAACGCGCCACTTGTTTGCAGGCTCGAAAAGACCGATCTAAACGTGCAAATCTCAGGCACTACAGACAAGCTAAAATACGACGTCAGATCGCAGTATCTCGAAAATAAGGTCAAAAAAGAGATAGGTAGATTTTTAGATAAAAAGCTGGGCAAAGATGATGAAGGCGCAAACGGCGAAAAGCAAAATTTAAAGAGGCTTTTAAAAGGGCTATTTTAGATGAAAAAGGCGGAAAATTTAAAGTATCTAATGGGGCTTGGGCACTTTTGTAGCAACATAAACCAAAGTGCCCTTGGCGCGATACTGCCATTTTTCATCGCAAGCTACCACTACGACTATGCCACAGCCGCCTCGCTCGTGACCGCCACAAATTTAGCAAGTTCGCTCATCCAACCACTTATCAGCCGCCTAAGCGACAAAAAAGAGCTGCCATACGTCATCCCGCTTGGGCTACTGCTTGCTGGCGGGGGCATGAGCCTCACTGGCTTTGTGACAAACTACTACATCATCTTGGTTTGCGTGATGATAAGCGGTATAGGCGCCGCACTCTTTCATCAAAGCGCTGCAAAGATCGTAAACTACGTCTCAAACGCCAAAAATAGAGCCATAAGTATATTTTCTTTTGAAGGCAACGTGGGCTTTGCAGTTGGACCCATTTTAGTCGCCATTTTTGTGGGAAATTTTGGCTTAAAAGGGACGCTATTTTTTCATTATCCCTCAAATTTTGCTCACACTTTTATACCTCAAAAAGGGCAAATTTATAAAAGCGCTAGAAGGCAATCACAAAAAGTAAATTTCACAAAAAACAAGCGCTCTAAAAGACGATCTTGGCGCATTTTTGAGGCTTTGTCTGTGTATATTTTCACGCTCTATAGTCACATTTGGCTTTTCGGCATTTTTTAGTATCTACCTCATCAAAATTTTTGGTCTTAGCAAAGAGGCTGCAAATGTAAATTTAAGTATGTTTTTTGCTGCAGGTGCGATCTCTACGCTATTTGGCGGAGCTCTAGCTGATAAATACGGCCTAGTTAGGCTCATCAAAATAAGCCTAAGCATAGCCGCGCCGCTAGTCGTGCTAATGCTCTTTATTGACAGCTACGCGCTATTTCTCGCGGCCTCCATGTGCGTGAGTGGCTACATCAGCCTATCTTTTAGCCCTTCAACCCATTTGCACAGCTTTATTTGCCAAATCAGATCAGCTTATAGGTTTAGTCAGGCGTAACGCTTGGCCTTAGCATAACAATCGGCGGCATATTTGCGACGGTCATCGGCAAAATCGCTGACATCTTTAGCTTGAGGCATACATTTTACTTTGTAGCTACAGTCTCATTCATCTGCGCGATTTCTAGCTACTTTTTAAAGCCAGTTAGCAGAGCTTAAATTTATACAAATAGCTTGCTAACTGCGTAGAGCACAGCCTTGCCGTCATCTTTGAGCTGCAAGCGATCTCGCTACCTCTTTTTGATGCCTGAAATTTTTTTGCCAAGCTCTTTTGTCAAAATAGCACTAGATGACAATGCCTTGAGCTACAGACCAGATCCTTTGCACGCCCAACTTTGGCGCAAAGCTATGAGAGATGCAGTCAAATTTCTCATCCCTAACGCTGATTTTGCAAATTTTACTTTTTTGGCTTTAAATTTGCTTTGTTACGAGCTGAAATTTAGGCAAAACTTGCCAAAGAAAATAAGTTTTTTGCTTCTATGCGGAGGCACAAGACTAAATTTAAAGATGTAAAAAGCCAAATCATGGCTTTTAGTTGGCGGTATTTTGTAGTAGATTTAGATAGTCAGTAAATTTTAAAATTTGACAACCAAATATCAAGGCAAGGTATCTTGTGATGATTTTAAATGCTACGAAGAAATTTTCGACCGAAGATAGGACAAATAAATTTAAGCCACCAAGACAAGAAAATTTTTGTTTCAGACAAGGCGGATGAGCAAAAACAAGGGAGCGTATATATGATACGTGACCGAAGTTTGAAGCGATATCCAACGCAGTATAAAACAAAAAGGGCTTGTCTTTTTTAAAGTTTTCTCATCTTTGCTATCTCATCACGTAGTGCCGCCGCCTTCTCAAACTCCAGCTGTGCCGCCGCTTCAAGCATCTGCTTTCTTAGCTCTTTTACTATCGCAGCTCGCTCGCTAGCTGGCATCTTCTCTAAATTTTTACCACGTTTATAAATTTCACCATCATCTTCGACATGCAGGCTCTCTTCGATATTTCTACTTGCAGAGTGCGGCGTTATGCCGTGAGCTTTGTTGTACTCATCTTGAAATTTACGCCTAGCTGTCGTCGTATCGATCGCCTCTTTCATCGAGTGCGTGATCTTTTTGGCAAACATTAGCACCTTGCCATTTACATTTCTAGCCGCACGCCCCATCGTCTGTATAAGGCTCGTGGTCGAGCGCAAAAAGCCCTCTTTATCGGCGTCCATGATCGCTATTAGGCTCACTTCTGGCAGGTCTAGCCCCTCACGGAGCAAATTTATGCCTATTAGCATGTCAAATTCGCCACTTCTAAGCCCTCTAATGATCTCATTTCGCTCGATTGCGTCGATGTCTGAGTGCATATACTTGACCTTGACGCCAAGCTCGATGTAGTAGCGGCTTAGCTCCTCGGCCATCTTTTTAGTTAGCACCGTAACTAGCACGCGCTCACCTCTTGCGATGACTGCCTTTGCCTCGTCAAATAGCACCTCGACTTGATTATCGCTATCTTTTATCTCGATGATCGGGTCAAGTAGTCCCGTAGGTCGCAAAATTTGCTCATAGACATGCCCCTGGCTGATACCAAGCTCATACTCGTTTGGCGTGGCTGAGACAAAGAGAAATTTCGCCTTTTTGCTTATAAACTCATCAAATTTAAGCGGCCTGTTATCAAGAGCTGATGGCAAACGAAATCCATACTCCACAAGCACCTCTTTACGACTCCTATCGCCCGCATACATGCCCCTAAACTGCGGCAAACTCACGTGACTTTCATCGACAATGACTAGATAGTCCTTGCCGCTTATCTCAAAGTAGTCAAACATCGAGTACGGCGTCTCTCCAGGCTTTTGACCGGTCAGGTGGCGCGCGTAGTTTTCGATACCCTTGCACATGCCTGTGCTTGCCATCATTTCAAGGTCAAACTCCACCCTTTGCTTTAGTCTCTGCGCCTCTACTAGCTTGCCCTGCTCGTTAAATTCTTTTAAGCGCGCATCAAGCTCCTCTTCGATCTCTTTCATCGCGATCTTTAGCCTATCAGCGCCTACGATAAACTGGCTGGTGGCATAAAGCGTAAATTTAGAGATATCCTTTAGCCTTTTGTTATCAAGCACGTCAAAATAATACATCGCATCGATCTCATCGCCAAAAAACTCAATCCTTAGCGCTTCGTCGTTGTAGTAAGCTGGGTAAATATCAACCACATCGCCATTTACGCGAAAGTCCCCCCTATCAAAGTAGTTGTCATTGCGTTTATAGCCCATATCCACAAGCTGCTCTAAAAGCTTTCTTTGGCTTATCTTCTCCCCTACGCTAAGATATGCCACCATCCCTTTATACTCGCTTGGGTTACCAAGGCCGTAGTTTGCAGAGACTGAGGCCACACAGATCACATCATCAAAGCTTAGCAAGCTAGCCGTCGCAGAGAGGCGCAAGCGCTCAAGTTCCTCATTTACCGAGCTATCCTTTTCTATATATAGGTCGCTTCTTGGGATATAGGCCTCTGGCTGGTAGTAGTCGTAGTAGCTTATGAAGTACTCGACATGATTTTTTGGGAAAAAGCCCTTAAATTCGCTATAAAGCTGCGCGGCAAGGGATTTGTTATGCGTCATGATAAGCGTTGGCATGTTTAGCTCACGTGTGACATTTGCCATGGTGAAAGTTTTGCCGGACCCTGTCACACCTAGAAGTGTTTGGTATTTATTGCCTGATTTTATGCTTTTTACTATCTCTTTTATCGCTCTTGCTTGGTCGCTGCTTGGGCTAAATTTAGATGAAATTTCAAATTTACTCATTGATTGCCTTTAAATTTGGGCGAATTTTATAGCAAAGATAGTGCTTTGTCAAATGATAATTTTAATAAGAATTTAGCCTCTGCGTGTTAGAATACGAGCCTAATTATTATGTTAAAGGAACTTTTATGTTTGAAGATAATGCGATCTTAACCACACTAAGCGATAAAGTAAATGACCTGATCACAAAATATGACGAACTTTGCAAAACGAACGAAGAGTTACGCAACGAGATCGTAACTTTAAAAGCACAAAATGAGGCAAAAAGCAATCAAATCATGCGTTTAGAAGAGGATCTTGACAAGAAAAATACCGAAGCTGATGATGTAATGAGAAAAATCGAAGCTGTCCTTGGCAGATAAGCTTGGCTAAAATATGAAAAAAATCATGCTCACGATATCATCTCGCGACTATACGATCACGCTTGATGATGATTTTGCTAAATTCTTTGAAGATGACTGGCAAAATTTAATGGGCGGACGCCAATTTATCGAGCCAAAAGAGCTTTTAAATGCCTTTATAGAAAAATGTTATGAAAATTATGCTGTGATAAAGGCCGTAAAAAATTTAACTGGCAACGTTGATGAGATATTAAAGCGAGAAGAGAGATGAAAAGACGAGCTTACACCTTGCTTGAGCTGATATTTATAGTAGTTATACTAGGCATTTTAAGCACGGTCGCTATACCTAGGCTATTTTTTTCTAGAAGTGATGCTACCATCTCAAATGCAAAAACTCAACTTGCCGCTATAAGAAGTGGAATTTCACTAAAATACAATGACAATATCTTGCAAGCAAAGCCAGAATTTCCACAAAAACTAGACGATGGCGATCCAAGCAAACTCTTTAAAAATGTTATAAATATACCGATAAAAGATAGCGGCAGCAAAAATGGCTGGCACAGAATAGGCGATGACAAATATACATTTAGGCTAGATGGCAAAGTAGCAAATTTCAAATACGATAAAAATACTGGTGATTTTGGTTGCAGTGATGAAAATGAAATTTGCAAATCACTTCAGTAATGCATTATTACATACTCGCATTTTATGGGCTAAATTTAGCCCCACTCACTTATGAAAGCGATCAAAAACTAGAAAAATTTCAAGGCGTAAAGGCTTCTTTAAAAGGAAAAATTCTTACTGCTTTTATCATAAAAGAGACTGGCAAGCCAGAGTTTAAAACAAGTAAAATTTTAGAAATTCTACCGATTAATCTAACTTCAATGCAAAGCGAATTGGCAATATTTATCTCAAAATATTACACATGCGAGCTTGGCGTCAGTCTAAATTTATTTGAACCAAATGACACTATTGCAGTAGATCAAATTTATGAAAATCAAAATTTTAATGTAGCACCCAAACTAAGCGAAAAACAGCAAGAGGCTTTGGATTTTATAAATAAACGTAAAATTTCACTCATCTTTGGCGACACTGGAAGCGGAAAAAGCGAAATTTACATAGCAAAGATCAGAGAAATTTTAAACGCAGGTACTCATGCGCTATTTTTAATGCCTGAAATTTCACTCACACCACAAATGCAAAAACGCCTTGAGAGCTTCTTTGGCGAGGCAGTAGCTGTTTGGCACTCAAAGATCACGTCAAAGAAAAAAGAGCAAATTTTAAAAGATATAAAAATTGGAAAAGTTAGGCTCGTTGCAGGTGCGAGATCGGCTTTATTTTTGCCACTTGAAAAACTAAAACTTATCATCATCGACGAAGAACACGACGATAGCTACAAAAACACAGGCTCAAAACCACACTACAACGCAAGAGATCTCGCCCTCTTTCTAACTAGCAAATTTGACCTACAAGTGGTGCTTGGAAGTGCCACGCCAAGCCTTACTAGCTTTTACAAGCAGAAGCATTTTCGCTTAAAAGGGACATATTTTGATTCGCAAAAAAATTACATTTTCGACGAGAGCGAGACTGGAATTAGTGAAATTTTAAAAGATGAAATTTCAAAGACACTCGCGAATAAAAAGCAAGCTGTCATCTGCCTGCCAACAAGGGCAAATTTTAAATATCTAGTCTGCAAAAACTGCGGTGAAACGCTAAAGTGCCCATTTTGCAGTATCGGTATGAGCTACTACAAAAAACAAAACGTGCTAAAGTGTCAATACTGCGAGCATAAAATGGCCGTGCCAAAGACCTGCCATCAGTGCGGCAGCGAGATGATAGAGGCCAAAAAAATTGGTACTAGCGAGCTACTTGAGCGGCTGCAAGCTGAGTTTGCGAACGCCAGAATCGCTAAATTTGACAGGGATGAAATAACGACGCAAAACAAGCTCATAAAGGCCTTAAAAGAATTTAACGACGGTAAAATAGACATCTTGCTTGGCACGCAGATGCTAAGCAAAGGGCATGATTACCACAACGTAGAGCTTGCTGTCATCATGGGCTTTGATGAGCTTTTAAATTTTCCTGATTATAAAGCCAGGGAGCGAACGCTCGCTCTTGCCATGCAAGTAGCCGGAAGAGCTGGCAGAAACGGGGTTGGTAGAGTTATCATTCAAAGCAAACAAAGAGAATTTTTTGAGAGTTACATCAGTGATTATGACGCATTTTTAAAAGATGAGATAGATTATAGGAAAGAGCTTTATCCGCCATTTACCAGGCTTCTTCGCATTATCATCTCGCATAAAGATGAACACATAGTAAAAAATACAATGAATGAATTTGTACAAAGAATAGAACCTTTAAGAAGCGATGAACTTGAGATCATAGGATACGGAAAGTGCCAGATAGAGTATCTTGGAAGTAAATTTAGGTATGAAATTCTACTCCGCTCAAACTCTCACATACCTCTTTTAAAAGCTGCAAACCTCTGCAAAAGCGAGCTTAGTGATATCGATATAGATCCAGTCAATTTTACTTAAAATGTTAGTCTAAAAACTATTCAACAAAGACATGACAAATTTTAAAAATAGACATATAGGGAAACCTAATGCTTATGAAAGCATTATGGAATTTGATAAGTTGGCTATAAAGAGTAAGTAAAATTTTAGAAACTACATCCAATAAAAATACTAATTTTTAAACTATTAAAAATAAATTTTCAAGCCTTTTAAAAGCCATTTTTCTTTATAATCCCCAATAAAAATTTAAAGGTAAAATTTTGCAACGATACCCAACAAAACAGATAAAAATTCGCAATGTTTTAATAGGTGGCGACGCGCCAATATCCGTGCAATCAATGACTTTTTCAAAGACAAAAGACGTAAAAGGCACGCTAGAGCAGATACAAAGGCTATACTTTGCAGGCTGTGACATCGTGCGCTGCGCAGTTTTTGATAAAGAGGACGCCAGCGCACTAAAACAGATCGTTGCGGGCTCACCTATTCCAGTCGTTGCAGACATTCATTTTAACCACACCTATGCGCTTATAGTTAGCGAATTTGTCGATGCTATCCGCATAAATCCAGGCAACATTGGCTCAGCCAAAAATATAAAAGCAGTCGTTGATGCCTGCAAACAGCGAAATTTACCTATCCGCATAGGTGTAAATTCTGGCTCACTTGAAAAGCAGTTTGAGGACCGCTACGGCCGCACGGTAGAGGCGATGGTGGAGAGTGCGATGTACAACATCAAGCTTCTTGAGGATTTTGACTTTACGGACATTAAAATTTCGCTTAAATCAAGCGACGTAGAGCGCACTATGCAAGCATATAGAGCGCTTCGTCCGAAGACAAACTATCCGTTTCACCTTGGTGTAACAGAGGCAGGTACCACTTTTCACGCGACTATCAAGTCCGCGATCGCGCTTGGTGGGCTTTTACTTGAAGGTATCGGCGATACGATGAGAGTTAGCATTACAGGCGAGCTTGAAGAGGAGATCAAAGTCGCAAAGGCGATCTTAAAAGATAGCGGGCGACAAAAAGAGGGGCTAAATATCATCTCATGCCCAACTTGTGGGCGTTTGCAAGCTGATCTTATGGCTGCAGTAAAGCTCGTAGAAGAAAAAACAAAAGGTATAAAAGAGCCGCTAAACGTCTCAGTTATGGGCTGCGTGGTAAATGCTATCGGCGAGGCAAAAGGTGCAGATGTTGCCATAGCATTTGGCAAAGGCAATGGCATGATAATGCGTCACGGCGAAGTGGTCGCAAGACTACCCGAGAGCGAACTTGTGGATAGATTTTTACAAGAGATCGATGACGAGATAAAAAGTAGAGACTAAAGGAAAAGTTGTGGCAAAGCAAAGAGTTAACGAGATAGAATTTACCAACCTTTACGACATTGATATGGAGCGAGCTATACTAAGCTCCATTTTGCAAAACAACGATATTTTAGGTGAAATTTTTGACATTGTTAAGGCAAAGGATTTTTATCTAAAAGGGCATTCGCAAATATACGATGCAATGGTGGCATGCCTAAATAGCGATGATCCTATAACTATGCCATTTTTAAAAAATAGACTTGGCGAAAAATACGACGAAGAGCTAATACTAGATATTTTAGGCACAAACTCCCTAATAGACATTCAAAAATACGCAAACGAACTAAGAGAAAAATCTATAAAAAGAAGTCTTGTAAAAATAGCTCACAACATACCAAGCAAGGTAAATGAAGACAAACCAAGTCGCGATATGGTCGATGATCTTAGCCAGGAATTTTACTCTTTGATAGAAGGTGGAAGCACTGGAGTTATAAAAGAAGGCAAAGAGATCATCACGAAAATGATGGATCATATTAATGCTCAAGCTTTACTTGGCGAAAAAGACATAGTTGGACTTGACACTGGATTTAAGAAGCTAAATGAGATGATAAAGGGCTTTAAAAATGGAGACCTCATCATCGTCGCAGCTCGTCCAGGCATGGGAAAAACGACACTTTGTTTAAATTTTATGAGTCAGGTTCTAAAAAATAATGCTGGAGTTGTTTTTTTCTCGCTCGAGATGCCAGCTGAGCAGATAATGATGAGAATGCTAGCAAGCAAGACCTCTATCCCGCTTCAAGACATAATGACCGCAAAGATGGATGATGAAGCGTTGGCTAGATTTAGCGATGCTTGTGAAGAGTTTGCTGCTAGCAAGCTTTTTGTGCATGATAGTGGCTATGTAAATATCCATCAAGTAAGAACGCAAATGCGAAAACTAAAGGCTATGCATCCTGAGATTTCACTTTGCGTGATCGACTACATCGGTCTTATGATGAGTACAAATAACTACGCTGATCGTCACGTCCAAATAGCTGAAATTTCTCGTGGATTAAAGCTTTTGGCACGTGAGCTAGATATGCCAATCATCGCTCTTTCTCAGCTAAATAGAAGCCTTGAATCTCGCGCAAATAAACGCCCTATGCTAAGCGATCTAAGAGAATCAGGTGCGATCGAGCAAGATGCCGACATTATTCTTTTTGTTTATAGAGATGAATTTTATCTAGAACAAGAGGAAAAAGAGAAAGAAAAACGCGCAAGTGCCGAGGGCAAAGAGTACAAGAGCAATCATGTCTTTAATAAGCTTCAAGAAAAGGCTGAGATCATAGTTGGCAAAAATAGAAATGGCGAAACTGGCTCAGTTGATGTGCTCTTTCAAAAGCAACACTCAAGATTTGAAGATATGTCTGCAATGCCAGTATCTGATGTTTCATTTGAAGGCTGATGTGTTTTAAAGCTTTAAAAAATAGAGAAATTTTTACTATATTTTGTCTGTTTTGCCTTTGTATTTTTTCTATAAATTTGGCTATTAGCTACCATAAATATCAAATTTTTATGGACAAAGGCGAACAAGAGCTAACAGCAACCGTGATTTCTAGCTACGAAAAGCTTGGAGATGACGGCAAGAAAAGGCAAATTTTAAAGCTTAAAACTGATGAGTTTTCATTTTATACGCTTGGAGCTAAAACAGATGACTTTAAAGCTGGAGATAATATATTTCTAAGCGTCATAAATTTAGACGTTAGTTTTAAAGACTATCTTGCTTCCTCTTTTTACATGCCTAGCTTTTCACGCGAAAAACTACCACGAAAAGCCACGCTAAATATCAATCAAAAATTACAATCACTAATCTACGCCCAGCATGAAAATAGTAAAATTTCACAGCTCTACTCGGCTCTATTTTTAGGCACAAGTATTGATGCAGAGTTAAGAGATGATGTCTCGCACCTTGGTATAGCGCATCTTATAGCCATAAGTGGCTATCATTTAGGTTTTATAAGTGCAGTTATATTTTTTGTATTTAGGCCGCTTTTAAAATTTTTATATGCTAGGTTTTTACCTTTTAGAAACTACAACTTTGATCTAGCTATTATCGTTTTTATAGTCTTGTCATTTTACTTTTTTATAATAGGCTTTATACCAAGCTTTTTGCGAGCGTTCTTAATGAGCATTTTAGGATTTTATTGCACGTTAAAAGGTGTTAAAATTTTAAACTTCAAGACACTTTTTATAGTAGCGCTTGTTAGCATATCGCTCTTTCCGCAGCTACTTTTTAGCGTAGGTTTTTACTTTTCACTTATGGGCGTTTTTTACATATTTTTATACTTTAAACACCTAAAAGATAAATTTTCGCCTTTCATTCATGTTATACTTTTAAATTTATATGTTTGCTTTGCAATGGAAATTTGCGTGCTTTATTTCTTTCCGCTCATTAGCTTACAGCAGCTTAGCGTCCTTGCTATCAACTACATCTTTAGCGTTTTTTATCCATTAAGCGCCATACTTCATATGGCTTCGTATGGCGGCATTTTTGATGGATTGCTAAATAATGTTTTAAATTTTAGACTAAGCTCGACTAAAATTTTCGTGCCAGCTATTATTTTTATCTTTTATAATATCACTTCACTTCTAGCTATAAAATTTAAATCCATATTCTACATTTTACCGCTGCTTGGGCTCTTGTGCTTTTTCGTTGCTAGCTATAAAATTTACGCCTAAGCGATCTTCATACCATAAAATTTCATTATCTTGTTATGAATTATCAAAGATATATACATTATAACAGCGCCTAAAATTAGCCTAGTTAAGTCTGTGTCCTTTTGCCAAAAGACCAAATTCACAATGATGGCGGCTGGAATGAGAGCGTTATTCATAATGGCAAGCACACCGCTATCAACCTCGCAAGCACCTTTGTTCCACATAAAATATCCAACTCCACTAGCGACTATGCCAAGCCAGAGAAGCACTAAAATTTGAGTTGAAGTAAGTGAAAATTTGGCTGGATTGCCAAGAGTAAGAAGCGCAACGATAGCTACAAAGAATGCCCCAAAGTGAAAGTAGCCAAAGACATTTTTTTGGTCCACGTCAAATTTTTCTAAAAGTGCTTTATATGCACTCTGCCCTGCTCCAAAGCAGATATTTGCCGCTTGCACTAGCAAAAAGCCCTTTAATACACCATCGTTTATAGCACCGTATTTTATAACCAAAGCTCCAAAAACCGCAACGCCAACGCTAAATAGATAAAGTGGCCTAAATTTAAAGCTAAATGCGTCATAGATGAGCGTCACGTAAAACGGCGTAAAAATGGTAAAAAGTGCTACTTCTGGCACACTTAGATACAAAAATGAATTGTAATAAAATAGATACATAAGTCCTATTTGCACCGCTCCGATCGTCATGATGCCAAATGCTAGCTTTGGACTAATGCCACGAAATTTTGTAAATGGCAAAAAGACTAAGCTCGCAAGCGCAACCCGAATAAAAACAGCCAAATAGCTATCAACCTTGCCAGCTAAAAACTCACCTATCAAACTAAAGCTAAAAGCCCACAAAATGGTTACAAAGATCAGTTTATTCAATTATCACCTCGTTTATTTTTCTTGCACATTCAAAAAAATACTCAAGCTTGTTTAGCTCAAGTAAATCGCCATCAAGTATGAAATTTGCCCTATCACTAAAATTTTTCTCACTCACAAATAGAAATTCTTCATATTTTATCTCACCATCAAGATACCCATTTAGCAGATCAATAAAATCACTATCAAGCTTATCTTGCTTCAAATCTTGCAAATTTAACTTTGCATTTAAGCCTTTGATCGTGCTTTCTAGCTCTTTTAGGCGAGTGATTATCCTATTTTCTTCATCGCTTAGATCAAGTGCCGCCTTTTGCTCTTCAATGCGTTTAGCTTGACTTTGCTTGCTAAGACTTAAGCTATCAGGCAGCTTCCACTCAAACTCCACTCTAGGCTTGTTCGCATCAGCGTAAGCACCTATCATCTGCGAAGTCGTCCTCTCACCTTTTTTAAAGCTGTTATTATTCACACTTTGCGTATCTTTTAAGTAAATTTTTGGAGCAAATTTGCTCTTTTGCTTCTCATTTTCTTGCTCTTTTATAAATTTTTCTTGCTCCATTGCCCCAAGTTTTGCGCTTATATCATCTTTGCTAAAATCTGGCATCATTATCTTTGAGCCAGCATTAAAGCCGATCTCGCCGTTTGAGAGTAAATTTATCCTTGAGTTTAGCTCAGCTAGCTTAAGTCCAAGCTCGTCTAGCTCAGCTCTTTTTTTACTAAGAGTGAAATTTATCGCATCAAATTCGCTCTTATCTATCTCGCCATACTCAAACCAAAATTCATTTTCAGCCGCAGCCTTGGCAAAGCTATCGACAAATTTTGTCTCTAAATTTATAAGCGAATTTAGGGCAACGGCATTAAAATAGACCTTTGCGACCTGAAAAGCAGTGAGATTCATCAGCTCTTCATCTTTATAAATTTTCTCCACGCCCTTGTGGTCTAAAATTTTATCAGCAGCCTCGCTCGCTCCGCCATCAAAGATAAGATACTCAACCTTTGCCGTGATCGATCCCGCCTTTGTCATATATCCGCCCTTTATCTCATCAGGCACAAAGGTATATCTGCCATCAAGGGATAAATTTAGCTTTTTACTCTTATTTTTATTTATATATTCATTTTTATTAAATTCTTTCAAACTCTCAAGCCTTGCACTTTGCGCTAGAGCGATGATCTCTAGTAAATTTCCAGCCCAAAGAGGTAAAGCAAAGAGCAAAACAGCCAAAATCTTCTTCAAATTCTCTCCCTTTCATAAAATTTTCTTATAAATTTATCAAGATTATAAACCCATGCAAACAGAACTGGCACGACAAGCAGGCTTAGTAAAGTCGAGCTAATGAGCCCAAAGATGATGCTTATAGCCATAGGCGAGTTGGCCTCATAGCCAGCACCCCTGCTAAGAGCAAGAGGCAGCATGGCAAATATCATCGCAAAAGTGGTCATCAAAACAGCCCTTAGACGCTTTTTGGCAGCCATTTTAACAGCTTCGTTCGCCTCCATGCCACTATTTGCAAAGTGGTTTGCAAAATCAACCACCAAAATGGCGTTTTTGCCGACCATACCAAAGAGCAAGATGACGCCAACCATGACAAATAGGCTAAATGGATTGCCGCTTATAAAAAGCCCTATCACCACACCACAAAAGGCAAGTGGCATGGCAAGCATGATGAGAAATGGCAGCAAAAAGCTCTCATAAAGTGCCGCTAGCACCATGTAAATAAGCACTGCACTAGCACTTACTGTAAAGATAAAAGAAGCGTTTGTATCGTCCATAAGCTCAACAAATCCCAAAAATTTATACTTGAAATTTGCAGGCAAAATTTCATCAAGCTTCTTTGAAATTTCATTTGCCACGCTATTTAGCGGAGCGTTGTTTTTGGTATTTGCTAGAAATTTGATCTCATCGGCTCTATTAAACCTTGAAATACTAGCTGGCTTTTGCTCAAAACTAATCGTCGCCACATCGCCAAGTGTGACAAAAAAGCCCTCTTTGCTTCTTATCTTGGTCTTTAAGATATCATTTGTATCGCTTCTAAATTTATCATCAAGGCGCATATAAAGCTCATACTCTTTGCCATTTTCGTTTTCAAAAACAGAGACCTCGTTCTGGCTAAATGCGCTATAAACAGCACTTGCAACGCTGGCTTTGTCTAAATTTAGCCTCTTAGCCTTATCTTCATCGATAGAGATTTGCACGCGCTTTAGCAAGTCTTCTTCAGGCGAATTTACGTCCGTTGCGTCATTTATCTCTTTTAGCATTTTGCTGATCTTTGGCACAAATTTTTCTAGCTCTTTGCCATTTTCAGAAGTGATAGTAAGCTTAACTGGCTGCACATCGCCACCTTCAACCACTGGCAGATCAGCCACGATGACGCTCATATCATCGCTCTTTAGTCTGTCACGAAAACTTTGCATGATAGCGTTTTGCCGCTCGTGATTAGCTCTATCTTTTAGCTCCTTTAGTCTAACGTAAGCCTTTACAAGATAAGGCTGCTTGGCATCTGTGTAGCCAAGGATGAAGTAGGCGTAAGCTACCTGAGGATCGGCATTTATGAGTAAAATTTTATCTTTTAGCTTCTCTTTGCTAGCTTGCAGGCTAAGTGAGGGATCGAGCTTAAAGTAGATGTTAAACTCCGAGTTATCCTCGCTTGGCATGAAGTCGCCTCCTACAAATTTAGCCAGAGCAAATGAGCAAACAACGACCGCAAGCGTTATAGCTAAAAATATGAGCTTAAATTTAAGAGCTAAAGCTAAAATTTTCTCATAGCCATTTTCAAGCGCTTCAAAAAATGGCTCACTTTTTAGAAAAAAGCCACTTTGTTTGGCATTTACAAACCTAGCACTAAGCGTTGGTACAAGAAATATACTCACAAAAAATGAGATGACGATGCCAGCTGCCACGCTCATCGCAAATGAGTTAAAGTATTTGCCAACGATACCGCTCATAAAGGCTATTGGCACAAAGACGCAAAGCAGCACGAGCGAGATCGCAAAGACGCTAAAAGCTATCTCTTTTATACCTGCAAAGCTTGCTTTTAGGGCATTTGGCTCATCTTTTAGCTTGCTAGCGATATTTTCAGTGACAACGATCGCATCATCGATAAAAATTCCAATGCCAAGGGTCAGCGCTATGAGACTTAAGCGGTTTATGTCGTAGCCTAGGGCATTTATGATGAAAAATGTCGCTACGATGCTAGTTGGGATCGCCACGACTGAGATGATGGTGATCGAGAAATTTCTTAAAAACAGATATACGATCACGATGGTTAGCAAGACGCCAAGGATCATATCAAAGGCAGTTTGATCGATGTGTTTTTGTATCACTTCGCTCTTATCATAAGCTATTTTTACGTCGTATTCGCTGCCAAGCAAGCTTTTAAACTGATCTAGCTTTGACTTAGCTAGAGCGATCACGGTTAGAGCGTTTGCGTCTGGAGCTAGCTCAAGACCCAGCAAGACGCCACTTTTTTTATCCATTATCGCTGCTTCGTTTGCATCTTTGTAAGCAAGATCAACGCTTGCGATATCTTTTAAAAAGACCCCTTGTTTGATCGTTAAATTTCTTATCTCATCTACGCTTTTGGCGCTAAAATTTGACTTGATCGCCATTTGGATCTGCTCATTTTCTATCTTGCCAAGTGGCACTTTTAAATTTTCAACCTTTATCAAATTTGCCACTTCGTTTGCGCTAAGAGCGTTTTTATCAAGCTTAAATCTATCAAGTAAAATTTTCACCGCCGGCTCTAAAAAGCCATTTGTCTTGACCTTTGAAACGCCGCTAATGCGCTCCAAAAATGGCTTTGCCACGTCATCGATCTCTTGCATGAGCTTGGTTTCATTGCCATCAAGCCTTGTGATAAAGAGACTAAATACAGATGACGAGAGCCCATTTAGCTTTTCTATCTCGTAGTTTGCGTTTAGCCTAGCTTTTTGCATCTTATCGCGGACGTCATTTGTAGCACTCTCTAGGTCTTTATTTAGCTCAAATTCGATGCTGACCACACTTAGATTATCAAAGCTAGTTGAGTAAATTTTCTTGATACCTTCAATGCTTGAAATTTCATCTTCGATCTTTTGAGTGATCTTAGTTTTTATATAGTTCATATCGCCGTTTGCGTAGGTCGTGATCTTTACTATTGGGATATTTACTTGTGGGTATAAATTTACATTCATCGTCTTTAGAGAATAAATTCCAAAGACAACGAGGCTTAAAAAAACCATTAATGTAGTTATAGGGCGGTTGATGGCTGTTTTTATCATTTATTTTTGCCGATTATCACTTTTCCTTGACCAAACATGCCAGGTTTTAAGCTCATATCATAAGCCTCGGCATAAAATTTTCTAGTCTCTCGCTTGATCTCTGGATAGATAAGTGCGATTTTTACCTCTTTTTCATCGCTTGCTGCGTCAAGTTTAAATTTAAATGTATCGCCAATCTTTACCAAATCTACATATTTTTCGTCAATTGCTATTAAAATTTTTGCCTCATTTGAATTTAAAACAAAAGCTGGACTAAGCGGCGAAACACCCTCTCCAAGCTCAATATTTTTACTAGCTATGACGCCATCAAATGGGGCTTTTAAAACAGCTTTTTTAAGGCGATCTTGCGCATTTAAAATAGCAATTTGTGCACTTTGAACCCGAAGTATCGCTTCGTCAAATTTATACTTTACTTCATCAAATTCTTGCTTTGAAGTGACGTCCTTTACTTGAGTAAATTTGTTTAAAGTATTTTTTGCAAATTCACTAGCATTTTTTGCCAGCTCAAGATCATTTTTTACCTTTTTTAGAGCGATTTCTAAGCTGCTTTGATCAAGGCTAGCTAAAACGTCACCTTTTTTAACGTGACTTGAAACATCTACAAAAATTTTATCCACCTTGCCGCTGCTCTCAAATGCAAGCTTTGAGCTTTGCTTGGCATAGACTTCAAAATCAGCAAAAATTTCTTCACTAGCAAATGAAAAAACGCCAAATATCATCAAAATTATCAGCTTTCTCAATCTCTAATCCTCTCTAAAATCGGCTCACCATTTTCAAAAAAGAACTCCGCTTTTTTGATCTCAAGCTCATCCTTTGCACTCTCAAAAAGGCTAATGGCATCAAATTTCTGAGAGAGCGCCTCAAGCAGGTCGCTATATCCCAAAAGCCCAGAGTTATACTTTTCATAGCTAGCTTTTAATGCCAAATCACTTGCTCTTACATATTCGTTTAGTGAAGCGATTTTTGAAGCAAGCACCACGATTTCACTTTGCAAATTTTTAAGCTTTGTCTCGTTTTCACGCCTTTTATACTCCAAATTTAGCCTTGCCTCATCAAGCGCGATCTTTTGAACCTGACTCATCTTGCTAGTGGCGAAAAAATCAAAAATTTTCCATTTAAAAGCGATACCAAATTTATTACCATGAGTATCTTCTTTTAGGTATTTATCCACATACGAGCGGTAAGAACTAAGCCTGCCTAGATCGATATCGTAATTATTTTTATAAAATCCATATGTGTCATAAAGCAAAATTTGAGGCAAAAAGCTAGCTCTTGTCTCGCTAAGCTTGGCCTCGCCTAAAAATATATCTTGGCTTAGTCTATCAAGCTCGGCATTTTTTGAAGCTAAATTTGAGTTAATATCAGCCATCTTTGCTCCGCCTACTGGCAAAATTTTCTCACCAGTTAGCAAATTTATCTCATTTAAGATTTGCTCCATTTTGTTTTTGTATTCAAGCTGCGTGCTATTAGCTAAGTAATATTTAGCCCGCACATTTTCTAGCTCATTTTTTGCGGCAAGGCCTGCAATGTTTGCCTTTTCAAGCTTGTCTAAAACGCCTTTTAAAAAATTTGCCTGAGCCTGCTTGGCTGCGATTATATTTTCAAGTGCAGCTGCGTTAAAGTATAAATTTACAGCCTTAAGTGCAAGATAGTTTTTGACTTCATCACTAGCGATCATGGCTTTGTTTTTTAAAAGCTGGCTCATCTTTAGCCTAGCCTCTCTCGCTCCGCCATCATAAAGTAAAAAATCTATCCTAGCTAGCACACCGGCTGACTCTTTAGCGACTACACTTGGAAAGGTGCTTGCATTTTTGCCGTATGAGCCCTCTAAGCTAAGGCTTGGCATATATGAGCTTAATGTGGCTTCATCGTTTAAATTTGCTCTTTTTAACTCAAGCTCTTTGATCTTTGAAATTTCATTTTGCGTTGCCTTGTTTGCGATCATACTTAAATTTGAACCAAGCAAAAATACCGGCAAAAAAATGAATAAAAATTTTTTCATTAGTGAAAGCTTTTTACAAGATTTCCTATTAGCAAATTCCAGCCATCAACAAGCACGAATATGAGAAGTTTAAATGGCAGTGAGATCATTACAGGAGGAAGCATCATCATACCCATAGCCATCAGCACTGAGCTTACGACCATGTCGATGACAAGAAATGGTAAATAGAGCAAAAAAGCTATCTCAAAAGATGTCTTTAGCTCACTTATCATGAAAGCTGACATTGCGATACTTAGCGGTATCTCTTCAATATTTGCTGGATTTTGTAAATTTCTAATCCTAAAAAAAAGTGCAAGGTCTTTTTCTCTTGTGTTTTTTACCATAAATTCTTTAAATGGCTTTAAGCTCTTATCAAGCATCTCTTCATAGCCTATCTGCTCAGCTATATAAGGCTTTATACCATCGTTATAGCTCTTTTGCCCAACTGGCTCCATAATAAAAAATGTAAGAACCATCGCAAGCGAAATGAGCACTGTTGAAGGAGGCACTTGTTGCGTACCCATCGCTTGGCGTAAAAATGAAAATACGATAACAAGCCTTAAAAAACTTGTCATCATAAAAATGAGCGAAGGAGCAAGTGCAAGTGCAGTGAGAATTAGTAAAACGTTTAGAGAATTTACAAGTTGCTCGGCATTTGTTGGAGAATTTAGACTTAAATTTATAGTTGGTAACGCAGGATCAGCCCCAAAAACCGTGCAAAGTAAAACCGCTAAAGCAAGCAGTGCTTTCACGACTAATTCCTCATATCAAGGATACTTTTCTTAGTAGCCTCTTTATTTTTTGGCTCAAGCGATATGAAGTGAATTTCTACTCTATTATTCTTAGCTCTGCCATCTTCTGTGCTGTTGCTAGCGATCGGATCAAACGAAGCTTTGCCAGAAGCTATTATTCTATTTTGTGGCACGCCATCGTTAATTAACTCTTCAACTACGCTTAAAGCCCTTGCAGTTGAGAGCTGCCAGTTATTTTTATAAGCTGAGTCTTTGCTTGGTTCTATATTATCTGTATGGCCGATGATATCGGCTTTTACATCATTAGGCATTTTTGCCACAATCATGCCTATTCGTTTTAAAAATAGCTTCGCATCTTCGCCAGAAATTTCAGCACTATCCTTATCAAAAAGCATAGCCGCTGGAAGCCTTACGATAAAGCCATCTTCGCTCTCTTCCATAGTGATCTCAGGTGCCCCGCTAGCAGCTAGCAGCTCATTTATCTTTTTAACATTCATATTTAGCTCACTTTGTGAGCCCTTTTGCTTGCTTATCTTTTTTGCGCGAGTATTTTCTGGATCTGTCTCTTTTTCTATCTGATTTTCAGGTCTAGCACCACCTTCAAGCACGCTCAAAGCACCAGCTAGTGAGCCAACAGCGGCCTCCATCTTTTTAGCATCCATTGTCGCCATAGAAAGTAATAAAACGAAAAAACAAAGCAAAAGCGACATAAGGTCGCCAAAAGCAGCTAGCCACTCAGGCATACATTTTGGACACTCTTCTGGTTTTATTAACTTACCCATTATTCAAACTGACTTTTTCTATCTTTTGGTGGTAAAAATGCTAAGAGTTTAGCTTCAAGCGTTCTTGGATTATCACCTGCTTGTATCGACATGATTCCCTCAAGTACGACTTGTTTTTCAAGTGCTTCATCAGCATCGCGAATAGAGAGGATATTTGCCACAGGCGCACCTATGATGTTACCTATCATCGCACCATAAAGCGTCGTAAGCAAGGCAACCGCCATTGATGGGCCAATCGCACTAGGATCTGACATGTTAAGAAGCATCGCAACAAGACCAATGAGCGTACCGATCATACCCATCGCACCAGCAAAACCGCCGACTTGCTCAAAAATTTTAATATTATTTGAATGTCTTGTACTAGTTTGATCGATATCGATCTCCAAAAGTGCTCTGATCGCATCTGGCTCATTGCCATCGACCGCCATTGAGAGGCCTCTTTTTAAAAACTGATTTGTCTCATTATTTACTTCGCTTTCGAGCGATAAGATACCATCACGTCTAGCTTTAGTTGAATAATCGACTATTTTTTTTATAGTCTCAGGTAAATTTACTACGACTGATGGTTTAACAGCAATGCCATAAAATTTACCGATTCCTTTAAGCGTCTCCATCTTGAAGCCAACCATCATAACGCCGATAGTACCACCAAAAACGATCATCACAGAAGGAATATCGATGTATGGTCCTATACCAACGCCTATCGCCATTGATCCAAACAAAAGCACCAGGGTCAAAACCCAGCCGACGACGGTTCCTAAATCCATTTAAGCTCACTTTATTTATAAATTCTTAAGAATTGCTATTTTATTAGCTTTTTGTTGAAACAATCGTTAAATTAAAAAAAATGTTTGGCATTTTTTGCTACAATCTGCGAAATTTTTAACGTTAAAAGGCTTAAAAATGAACAATACTTCAATCATAATTTTAGCGGCTGGTCTTGGCACCAGAATGAAATCAAAACGCCCAAAAGTTCTATTTGAGCTATGTGGCGAGCCAATGATCATTCACATATTAAAGCAAGCTTATGCGATCACAAATGACGTTAGCGTCGTGCTTCACTACGAAAAAGAGTTAATTAGCAAAAAGATAAAAGAAATTTTCCCTCAAACTAAAATTTTCGAGCAAGATCTAGCAAATTTTCCAGGCACTGCTGGCGCGATAAAGAGCGTAAATTTAAGCGGCGAAAAGGTGCTTGTAACTTGTGGCGATATGCCTCTTGTAAAATCAACCGATCTAATGCGCCTAGCAAATGCTGAAGCGGACGTGGTTATGAGCTCATTTGAAGCGGCAAATCCTTTTGGCTACGGCAGAGTTATCATAAAAAATGGTAAAGTTGAAGGCATCGTCGAGCAAAAAGATGCGAGCGAAGCGCAACTTGCGATAAAAAGCGTAAATGCTGGCTGCTACTGCTTTAAACGCGAAGCGCTAGAGCAAATTTTACCACTCATAAGCAACCAAAACGCGCAAAAAGAGTACTACCTAACTGACGCCATAAAAATAGCAAATGAAAAGGGTTTAAAGTGCGTTGCAGTGAGTGTTAGCGAGCAAAATTTTATGGGCATAAATGATAAATTTCAGCTTAGCATTGCAGAAAAAATAATGCAAGATGAGATCAAGCAAGATTTGATGAAGGCTGGCGTTTTGATGCGCATGCCTGAGAGCATTTTCATAGACAGCAGAGCTAAATTTGAAGGCGAATGCGTGCTAGAAGAAAACGTAAGCATCCTTGGCGAGTGCGTCATCACAGAGAGCGTCATCAAAAGCTCATCGGTGATCGAAAGCAGCGTCATCAAAAACTCAGACATCGGCCCACTAGCTCACATAAGGCCAAATTCTGAAATTTCTAACACACATATAGGAAATTTTGTCGAGGTTAAAAAAGGCGTTCTTAGTGGCGTAAAAGCTGGACACTTAAGCTATCTTGGCGACTGCGAGATAGAAAGTGGCACAAATATCGGTTGTGGCACAATCACGTGCAACTACGACGGCAAGGCAAAATACAAAACCAAGATCGGCAAAAACGTCTTTGTTGGCTCAGATACCCAGCTAGTTGCCCCTGTCAATATCGCTGATAATGTTATCATCGCAGCTGGCAGCACCATCACAAAAGATGTTGAGAGTGGAGCGCTAGCGATTAGCAGAGGTCGTCAAGAGAACAAAAGCGGCTTTTTTGAGAAATTCTTTGGCAAAGACGATGTTAAAAAATAAGAAAATTTTACTAGCCGTTTGCGGTAGTATCGCCTTTTACAAGGCATTTGAAATTTTATCGCTGCTTAAAAAGCAAGGCGCTGATGTTTATGTGGCTTTAAGTGACGGAGCGCTTGAATTTTGCAGTGTAAGCGGCTTTGAGGCGCTAAGTGAGCATAAAATTTTAAGCTCACAAACACAAAACTGGCAAGATGGCGTAAATCACATAGCCTACTCTAAAATGGATCTAGTTCTCATCGCTCCAGCCTCTGTAAATACGATAAACAAACTAACAGCTGGCATCTGTGACAATGTCTTCATGCAAACACTAATCGCCGCCTCACACGTACCTTTAGTCGTTGCCCCTGCTGCAAATAACAATATGATAGAGCACTTCGCGACGCAAAACTCACTTGAAATTTTAAAGAAAAACGGTGCTTTAGTAGTAGAGCCGGTTTTAAAAACTCTAGCTTGTGGCGACGTTGGCAAGGGCGGTCTTGCCAGTCCTGAGATGATAGTAGAAGCTGCCATTAAAAGGCTTAGTAAGCCACTTTTTGCAGGCAAAAAAGTAGTGATCACTGGTGGTGCGACGACAGAAAAGATAGATGATGTTAGAGCCATTACAAATTTCTCAAGTGGCAAGATGGCGATGGCGCTTGCAAGGGCTTTTTACTATGCTGGTGCAGAGGTAAAACTACTTGCTAGCTTTGAAGTGGAAAACGAGCCCTTTGAGATTTTAAAATTTGGCTCAAGTAGCGAGCTTTTAGAGCTTTGCAAGAGCGAGTGTGAGAGCGCGAATTTACTTGTGATGTGTGCTGCAGTAAGCGATTTTGTTCCGACAAAAATTGATGGCAAGATAAAAAAAGAGGACGTTGGCGAAATTTTAAGCTTAAGTCTAAAGAGAAATGTCGATATTTTGCAAAGCTTAAAAGAGTTTAAATGCAAAAAGATCGGCTTTAAGCTTGAAATCTCAAGTGAGAGCGCACACAAAAACGCTAGAGCAATGCTAGAGCAAAAGGGGCTTGACGCAGTTTGCCTAAATATCTTGGGTGAGAAAAACAGCTTTGCAAGCGAGCAAAATGAGGTAAATTTCATCACGAAAAATAATAAAACTTTGCTGCCGCTTGCCTCAAAAGACGAGATTGCAGGGCGCATAGTGGAGCTAGCAGCAAATTTATGATAGAGAAAATTTCTCGCATTCAAAAAATAGCAAAAAATGTAAATACGCCACTAGTAGCGATAAATTCGTCACTTCCACTTAGTATCTTGGTAAGCCAAAAGATCGGCTTTAACAGATACATTTTAAATTTTGCAAATAGAAATTTAAACACAAAAAGCGCAAAAGAGCTAAACGTAGGCTCGAAATACTGGGGCGAGGTGCAAAGTCAGGGCGAAAATATCGTCATAAAAAATTTATACGAAAAGCCAAGAATTTTAGACGAAGATGTCTTGGCTGATGGGCTAAATCTTATCGAAAATTTGATAGAAAATGAGAATTTATCGTGGTTTTATGACCATTTATTTAAAAGTCTAAGTGAGGCTAAGACAAAAGACGAGATGAAAGTGCTAGCAAAAATGCTCTTTGCTCTGCAAGAAAATGTCGTGCATATACCATTTATTTATAATGGCATAAACGGCGTTTTTCAGCTAAAAAAAGATGAGAATGATATGAAAATTTTTTTAATATTTTCAAATTTTGCTCCACTTATTTTTAAATTCAAAAATGAAGTTTTATACGAGATCGCTACTCCATTTAATAATGTAGCTAGCTTGCTAAAAAGTGAATTTAGCGCCAACATAACAGTGCAAAATGTGAGTGCTCTTTGGAGCAAAAAAGAACAAATTATTGATATAAAAGGTTAAAGATTGAATGAATTAAACCACCTTGCTATTATCATGGATGGAAATGGACGCTGGGCTAAAAAACGTGGATTTTTACGGACAAATGGGCACGAAGCCGGAGCAAATGTAGTAAGCGATATGTGCGAATTTTGTATCGATAATGGAGTGAAAATTTTAAGCCTTTACGCGTTTAGTACTGAAAACTGGAAAAGGCCGCAAAAAGAGGTTGAGTTTTTGATGAATTTGCTTAAGAAATTTCTCATTTTAAAGCGTGCTGACTTTATAAAAAATGGGATCAAATTTAACACGATTGGTGACATTTCGCCATTTAGCGATGAGCTAAAAAACGAGATAGAAATCACCAAAAACGCTACAAGAGAGAATAAAAATTTATTATTAAATTTAGCTATAAACTACGGCTCAAAAGACGAGATCATTAGAGCTGTGAGAAAGCTAAATTTAGAAGGCTGCGAGATAAACGAAGCAAGCCTAAATATAGCACTTGATGAGAGTGAGCCGGTGGATCTTCTCATTAGGACTGGTGGCGAGAGCAGGCTTTCAAATTTTATGCTTTGGCAAGCAAGCTACGCGGAGCTATTTTTTACGCCAACACTTTGGCCTGACTTTAGCAAGGATGAGCTTACAAGCATCGTTGCTAAATTTAAAGATATAGAGCGAAGATTTGGCGGAGTTTAGCGAGATAATGGATAATTTAGTCATCTTTTTTACCGTTTTTGCTTTTGTTTTGGGTATTTGCGTGGGCTCATTTTCAAATGTACTGATATATCGCTTGCCACGAAATGAGAGCATAAATTTTCCAGCTTCTCATTGTCCAAACTGCGATCATAAACTAAATTTCTATCACAATGTTCCAATTTTTTCGTGGATATTTTTAGGCGGCAAATGTGCCTTTTGCAAGCAAAAAATAAGCCTCATCTATCCAGCAACCGAGTTAGTTTCTGGGGTACTTTTTTTGATCTGTTTTTTTAAAGAATGTAGCGAAATTTTAAGCATAGAAGCTCTGCTTTACGCGCTATTTTTAGGGCTTTGTCTTGTTATGTTGTTAGCTCTTAGCGTCATAGATATAAGATATAAAGCCGTGCCAGATCCACTTCTTTTTGCAGCGCTATTTTTCGCATTTATCTACGCTCTGATGCTTTTTATAGTTAAAGGAAATTTTGCCCAGATTTTAAATTTATTCCTTTTTGCACTTATCTTTTGGGTGCTTAGATTTGTTGTAAGCTTTGCCATAAAAAAAGAAGCGATGGGTAGCGCAGATATCTTTATAGCAGCGATCATCGGAGCTATCTTGCCAGTCAAACTGGCTCTAGTGGCGATCTATCTTGCAGCACTTTTTACACTTCCAGTCTATGCAATCGTTCAAAAAAAAAGCTACGAGCTGGCTTTTGTGCCATTTTTAAGTCTTGGCTTACTTATTACATACGCTTTTAAAGAGCAAATTTTAGAAATTTTAAGGTTTATTTATGAGTAGAGTGAATAGATATCTTTTATTTAATTTCCTAGGGACTTTTGCGTCACTATTTAGTACGCTTTTTTTGATCATGTCGATCGTATTTTTTATCCAGATCGCGCGCATCACTTCTTACATTGAGATCAGCTTTGGTGAGCTTTTTAAACTCTACTCATTTATGCTTCCACGCGTGCTACTTTTTGTCGTGCCTATCGCATTTTTTGTATCACTTGCGATGACTCTTTTTAGATTATCAAAAGAGAATGAAAGCATCGTTATTTTTACGCTTGGTGGCTCACCAAATAAAATTGCTAAATTTTTCTTAATATTTTCAGCATTTTTAAGCACCGCTCTACTTGTAATCGCTATAGTAATGATACCAATAGCCGCACAGCTAAATGCAAATTTTATTGATTATAAAAAGACTGTTGCAAAGCTAAATTTAAAGCCAACTCAGTTTGGACAAAAATTCTCTGACTGGATGGTCTATGTGGGTAGTGAAATGCAAGATAACAACGGCACTACTTATAAAGATATCGTGATGTTTAATCCTTACATTAAAGACTCCCAACGCTTAATCACTGCAAAAAATGCAAAGATCACTAATACAAATCAAAGCATCGAACTCTCTTTATTAGATGGAAAAATGTATGACATAAAAGATGAAATTTATCACCAAAGTAACTTCAAATCTATGAAGATAAGGACTGCCCAAAGTGAAGAGATAAGCAATATAGGCAGTATAAAAGAGTACTGGACGGAGGCAAATAGTAGCGAAAAAAGAAGAAAAGATCTTAGTACGTATGTACTTGTTGCACTATTTCCACTTGCCAGTACACTTTTTGCTATAAGCTTTGGCATCGTTACTTATAGATATGAAAAGGGCATGGTTTATGTTGGGACATTTGGCGTTTTATTTGGGTATTTTACGCTCATAATGCTATTTTCATCAAAGCCAGCTTTTGCGATTCCACTCATATTTTTCGTCTTTTTATTGGCAGGAATTTTACTTTTTAAAGCCAAGATCATGCGAAGATACTAATGAAAATCCAACTAATTTATAGCTACGATGGCTCCAAATTTCAAGGCTCGCAAACTCAACCGCATGAAAATGGCGTAGAAGATGAGCTTTCGCGTGCCCTAGCTCACGTCGGAATATTTGAAAAAATAGTCTCTAGCTCACGTACAGACAAAAACGTCCATGCGATCAATCAAAGCTCAAGCGTAATTTGTGGCGATCATTTTAAAAATTTAGAGCATCTAAAAGAGCTAATCAACCGCCATGCTCATCCAAATATTCATATAAAACGTATAAATTTAGTTGATGAAAATTTTCAAGCAAGATTTGACGCCGTAGCAAGGTCTTATAGATACATTATAGATCATGGAGAATTTGATGTTTTTAGCTCAAACTATAAAGTCTTTTTGCCAAAATTTGATATCAAAAAAGCAAATGAAATTTTATCTAATTTTGTTGGTGAGCATGATTTTAGCTCCTATATGAAAACAGGAAGTGATACAAAAAGTCCAGTGCGAGAAATTTTTAAGGCATTTTGCTATGAATACAAGAACCAAACTATCATCGTTTTTAAAGCGAACGGTTTTTTGCGCGCACAAGTACGGCTTATGGTTGCAAATCTACTTAAAGCCTTGAGTATAAAAAATGGTGGTGAGCTCATCAATGCTTCACTTAACGGATGCTCTGTCCTAACTCGTATCCCGGCTCCAGCTGAAGGACTTTATCTAAATAGAGTTTTCTATAAATTTAACTAGGTATTTAAAATATTCAATAGTAAGCTTATTTAAAATATTAAATAAAGAATCCTAACCCTCCTTCAAATTTTTAACGCAGTAAATGATAAAGAAAAACTTTTCAAGATCCACTCTGACTCACCTAAAGCCTGCCCACTTGGTAGCAAGATCGAGGGACTCTTAACTGGTCACTTCCTAAAAGCACAAGAAGCTTTAGAGGATAGTTTAAGAAACATTACTTTACAAGATCTATTGGATGAACTTATTAATCTATAAAAATTTAAAAAGTTGACAAACTAAGTTATAGAATTTAAAAAGTAGGCAAATATATAAAAACCAATCTATTTTTTATTAGGAACGCTATGCGCTCCTAACTATTTTTATATACTTTATGTAAGAATTTTTATAAATTTCTAGATTTATTACTCTTTGCTCTTCTCTTTTTTAGCTTTACTCTTTTTCTCTGCTTTATCTTTTAGCTTTTCTTTCTTATCTTTGACTTCTTTTGCACTATCTTTAGCACTATCTTTTTTCTCTTTTACTTCATCACTCTTTTTACTTGCTTTTTCTTTTATCTCATCTTTTTTAGATTTTATTTTAGATTTTGTGTCATCTATCTTTGTAGTGCCTGATACTGATATATCTGATTTTAAATTTTCAAATGTCTTATCGCCTATACCATTTACATTTTTTATATCTTCTATTGAGTTAAATTTATTCGCTTTTCTATACTCTATTATTGCATCTGCCTTTGAAGAACCTATACCATCTAAACTCATTAACTCTTCTTTTGTGGCGGTGTTTAAATTTATGGCTGCTAGTAATGTAGAAGCTGCTGCTAATAGTGAGAATATAATCTTTTTCATTTTTTGTCCTTTTTGGGTAAATTTGGGTTTGGAGTCTATCATATTTGGTGTTTTTAGTCAACACTTGTATAAAAGCATAAACTAAAAGATATTTATAAACATAGAGATAAAAAGTCTAATTATTTAAAAATATAAATAAATTTTAGATTTGATATTTTGTTATAAATTAAAAAAATATTAAAAGAAGATTGTTTAGATAAAGAAGATTAAAAATTAACAAAGCCCGCAACGACCTACTTTTCCAACATCCCAGTAAGGGAGAGTATCATCAGCCAGGACGAGCTTAGCTTCTTGGTTCGAGATGGAGCAAGGCGTTTCCTCGTCTGTATAGTCACGGGCAGTGTTAAATAAAAAATATATCAGATAAATCTCTTATTTAACACTACTTGATAAAGTTAAAAGTCATAAACAAAGTCTTATAAAAACATATCTTATTAAGTTTTTATCCTTAACAAGGAAGTGATGCTTATTAAAAGATAAGCAGACGAGCTATTAGTACTGGTCAGCTAAAGGACTTTCATCCATTACACACCCAGCCTATCAAACACATAGTCTATATGAGCTCTTAAAAGAAGATTCATCTTGGAGTTGGCTTCCTGCTTAGATGCTTTCAGCAGTTATCACATCCCAACATAGCTACCGAGCGGTGCCCTTGGCAGAACAACTCGTACACCAGTGGTTGGTTCGACCCGGTCCTCTCGTACTAGGGTCAACTCTCCTCAATCTTCTTGCGCCCACGGCAGATAGGGACCGAACTGTCTCACGACGTTCTGAACCCAGCTCGCGTACCGCTTTAAATGGCGAACAGCCATACCCTTGGGACCTGCTCCAGCCCCAGGATGCGATGAGCCGACATCGAGGTGCCAAACCTCCCCGTCGATGTGAGCTCTTGGGGGAGATCAGCCTGTTATCCCCGGGGTACCTTTTATCCTTTGAGCGATGGCCCTTCCACACAGAACCACCGGATCACTAAGACCGACTTTCGTCTCTGCTTGACGTGTATGTCTCGCAGTTAAGCTGGCTTATGCCTTTATACTCTACGAACGATTTCCAACCGTTCTGAGCCAACCTTTGTAAGCCTCCGTTACATTTTGGGAGGCGACCGCCCCAGTCAAACTACCCACCAGACATTGTCCTACTTGAGGATAACTCAAGCTAGTTAGCTATCAGAATAAAAAAGAGTGGTATCTCAACAATGGCTCACCATAAACTGGCGTCTATGGATCAAAGCCTCCCACCTATCCTGCACATTTTTATCCCAATAGCAGTGTCAAGCTGTAGTAAAGGTCCACGGGGTCTTTCCGTCTTGCCGCGGGTAGGAGGAATTTTCACCTCCACTACAATTTCACTGGATCCCTCTTCGAGACAGCTCCCATCTCGTTACGCCATTCATGCAGGTCGATATTTAATCGACAAGGAATTTCGCTACCTTAGGACCGTTATAGTTACGGCCGCCGTTTACTCGGGCTTCGATCAAACGCTTCGCAGAGCTAACGTCATCAATTAACCTTCGAGCACCGGGCAGGCGTCACACCCTATACATCCTCTTACGAGTTAGCAGAGTGCTGTGTTTTTGGTAAACAGTCGGGAGGGACTCTTTGTTGTAACCTTCAATGCTTACGGAGTAAATCCTTCACAAAGTTAGGCACACCTTATACCGAAGATACGGTGCTATTTTGCAGAGTTCCTTGAAGAGAGTTCTTCCACGCGCCTTAGAATACTCATCCCACCCACCTGTGTCGGTTTACGGTACGGGCAACTATAACTAAACTTAGAAACTTTTCTTGGCTCGACAGTATCAGCAATTCGCTATCCATTCCGAAGAACTTCAAACGCCTGTGGGGTCTCGGCTTAAAAAGATCCGGATTTGCCTGGATCTTAACCTACACCTTTCGACTAGCACTACCATCCGCTAGCTTGCTTAACTCTAAGCGTCCTTCCATCGCACATTATAGTTGGCATTGGAATATTAACCAATTTTCCATCGCATACCCCTTTCGGACTTTGCTTAGGACCCGGCTAACCCTACGATGACGAGCATCGCGTAGGAAACCTTGGGTTTACGGCGTTGGGGATTCTCACCCCAATTATCGCTACTCATGCCTGCATGCTCACTTGTATTCACTCCAGCACTCCTTACCGGTATACCTTCAACGCAAATACAACGCTCTCCTACCACTTAGTAAAACTAAGTCTAAAGCTTCGGTACTCATTTTAGCCCCGTTATATTTTCCGCGCAGAATCACTAGACCAGTGAGCTATTACGCTTTCTTTAAAGGATGGCTGCTTCTAAGCCAACCTCCTGGTTGTTTAAGTAACTCCACATCGTTTTCCACTTAAATGAGATTTAGGGACCTTAGCTGTTAGTCTGGGTTGTTCCCCTCTCGACGACGGATTTTATCACTCGCCGCCTGACTGCCATGATTACACACTAGGTATTCGGAGTTTGATAGGGTTTGGTACATTGGTGTATGCCCTAGCCCATTCAGTGCTCTACCCCCTAGTGTTACTACATGACGCTATACCTAAATATATTTCGGAGAGAACCAGCTATCACGATGTTTGATTGGCCTTTCACCCCTATCCACAAGTCATCCCATAGCTTTTCAACGCTAGCGGGTTCGGTCCTCCACCGGCTCTTACACCGGTTTCAACCTGCTCATGGATAGATCACATCGTTTCGGGTCTGCAACGTCTGACTAAACGCCCTATTAAGACTCGCTTTCGCTACGGCTCCGGGTTTCCTTAACCTCGCCAGACATCACAACTCGCAGGCTCATTATGCAAAAGGCAGTCCATCACCCTGATAAATCATAGGGCTCTGAATGATTGTAAGCAAATGGTTTCAGGTTCTATTTCACTCTGATCACCTCAGTTCTTTTCACCTTTCCCTCACGGTACTTGTGCACTATCGGTCTAGTAGTAGTATTTAGGGTTGGATAGTGGTCTACCCAGCTTCAGACAGAATATCACGTGTTCCGCCCTACTCAGGATACTGCTAAGTAAAACAAAGCTTTCATATACGGGAGTATCACCCTCTACGCTCAACCTTTCCAGGTTATTCTATTAGCTAAGTTTAGTCTATATTGCAGTCCTACAACCCCGTTAGTAAACTAACGGTTTGCCCTCTTACGCGTTCGCTCGCCGCTACTAGCGTAATCTCTTTTGATTTCTTTTCCTGAGGGTACTAAGATGTTTCAATTCCCCTCGTTCGCTCCATATTAGGTAGTTAAGCTCGCGCTTAACTGGGTTGCCCCATTCAGAAATTCCCGGATCAAAGCCCCTTGACGGCTCCCCGAGACTTATCGCAGCCTGGCACGTCTTTCATCGCCTCTACTAGCCAAGGCATCCACCACTTGCTCTTTGTAGCTTACCTTTTCTATATTAGATTATTCTAATTCGCATCACTTCCTTGTTAAAGATAACTTTATGTTACTGTATTTAAATTCTAGCTCTCAAGACGGAAAGCATTGACTACTATTTAGATAAGTTTTAAATCCTAAATAGATTGTGATGTCAAACTTTTGCATTAAATGCAAAGAGAATAGAAATTTAAATCTTTAACAAGTCCTGTAAAATTGTTTTTAAAACTTGCTTGTGACTATTAACAATATTAATTAAAAGAACATTTAGACAAAAGTCTAATTAGAAAGTTTAATTTTTAAGCTCTCTAATTAGACTTAATATAGTTAAACTATTTTATGGTGGAGAATAGCGGGATCGAACCGCTGACCTCCTGCGTGCAAAGCAGGCGCTCTCCCAGCTGAGCTAATTCCCCAATTAAATTCTCTGGTGGGCCTAACAAGACTTGAACTTGTGACCTCACCCTTATCAGGGGTGCACTCTAACCAGCTGAGCTATAGGCCCCTATAGGTCTATCAATCTTTCAAAACTAAACAAGGATGATTGAGAATATCTTTCTTATAGATATCTTGTGAGAGAATATCTATATGTACTCTAGAAAGGAGGTGATCCAACCGCAGGTTCTCCTACGGTTACCTTGTTACGACTTCACCCCAGTCGCTGATTCCACTGTGGACGGTAACTAATTTAGTATTCCGGCTTCGAGTGAAATCAACTCCCATGGTGTGACGGGCGGTGAGTACAAGACCCGGGAACGTATTCACCGTAGCATGGCTGATCTACGATTACTAGCGATTCCGGCTTCATGGAGTCGAGTTGCAGACTCCAATCCGAACTGGGACATATTTTATAGATTTGCTCCATCTCGCGATATTGCTTCTCATTGTATATGCCATTGTAGCACGTGTGTCGCCCCGGACATAAGGGCCATGATGACTTGACGTCGTCCACACCTTCCTCCTCCTTACGAAGGCAGTCTCATTAGAGTGCTCAGCCGAACTGTTAGCAACTAATGACGTGGGTTGCGCTCGTTGCGGGACTTAACCCAACATCTCACGACACGAGCTGACGACAGCCGTGCAGCACCTGTCTTAACATTTCTGCAAGCAGACACTCTTCTATCTCTAGATGATTTGTTAGATATCAAGTCCGGGTAAGGTTCTTCGCGTATCTTCGAATTAAACCACATGCTCCACCGCTTGTGCGGGTCCCCGTCTATTCCTTTGAGTTTTAATCTTGCGACCGTACTCCCCAGGCGGTATACTTAATCCGTTAGGTGCATTACTGCCAAGACTAGCTTAGCAACAACTAGTATACATCGTTTAGGGCGTGGACTACCAGGGTATCTAATCCTGTTTGCTCCCCACGCTTTCACGCATTAGCGTCAGTTGAGTTCCAGCAGATCGCCTTCGCAATGGGTATTCCTGGTGATCTCTACGGATTTTACCCCTACACCACCAATTCCATCTGCCTCTCCCTCACTCTAGATTACCAGTTTCCCAAGCAGTTCTATGGTTAAGCCATAGGATTTCACAAGAGACTTGATAATCCGCCTACGCGTCCTTTACGCCCAGTGATTCCGAGTAACGCTTGCACCCTCCGTATTACCGCGGCTGCTGGCACGGAGTTAGCCGGTGCTTATTCGTTAGGTACCGTCATTGTTCTTCCCTAACAAAAGGAGTTTACGCTCCGAAAAGTGTCATCCTCCACGCGGCGTTGCTGCTTCAGGGTTTCCCCCATTGAGCAATATTCCCTACTGCTGCCTCCCGTAGGAGTCTGGACCGTGTCTCAGTTCCAGTGTGACTGATCATCCTCTCAGACCAGTTATGCGTCATAGCCTTGGTGAGCCATTACCTCACCAACTAGCTGATACAATATAGCCTCATCCTACACCGAAAAACTTTCCCTATCTAACTTATGTAAGACAGGAGTATAGAGTATTAGCAGCCGTTTCCAACTGTTGTCCTCTAGTGTAGGGCAGATTAGCTATACATTACTCACCCGTGCGCCACTAACTCATAAGAGCAAGCTCTTACTTGTCCGTTCGACTTGCATGTATTAGGCACGCCGCCAGCGTTCACTCTGAGCCAGGATCAAACTCTCCATATTATTACCTAGCAAAATTTATTTGATAGGATTTTATTATGAAGTTTTTAATCAAAAAAACTTTTAGTTTTATTTATTAGTTTGTCTAATCTATTATAATTATAAAATAATAGACTGGCTCAATCGATCACTTGTTTAGATTTCAAAGATTGACTAATAGTTTAACAATTGTAAGTTAAAAGAACAACGATAAAAAGAAAAGGCTTTATTAACCAATGAAGTTAAAGGTGGTTTCTCGTTTCGTGAGCTGGAATTATATACGAGCAATACTTAAAGATAGTTGAAATAATTAGGGAATTTGAGAAAAAATTGTTAGCGATTAAAAATTTTAAATTGTGTATTTTTATTAGTGGGTTTATAGGGTCTTAGTTTATATATGCGTATCCACTTCTTTTTTCTATATTTATAGAGGCTACATTGTTATTTTTATCTGTTAAAACTATCTTACAATCACCTTTTAATAGTCTTGAATAAGGTCTTTTCGCTCCTTTATTGTTAGTAACACTTACCACTCTCATAGGCCTACCTAATTCGTCAAAATCAATGGTTTGTGTTTTGCCTTTTCCGCAACTACCGACAAATTTAACCGATTTTATGCCATATTTTTTTTCAATATTTAAATCTATATTAATTTTATTACAATAGGATTGAGGAATGCCTCTCCAGCCCGCACTTAAGAATTTGTTTGATTTTTGTGTATCGATGGCAACCTCTTCTTTGGAATTTAAATTACCACTAAATTTATTACCACTACCTCTTTTATCATAAAAAATACTATATTTCCAAGATTTAGCCCCAGGCTCATCTACAGAGCACTCTTGCAAACTAGTATCATTAATAGCTATCCCCCACCTCATTTTAAACCAAAATTTTTCATTTTCTGAATGTACAAATTTATCATCTTGCATGGCAAGGTGCTGGGCGTACCTTATATGCGTTAGCATCTGCGTAGCTGCCTCTCTGGCTCCGTTTATTTCTAGTCTTGGTATGATCATTGCTGCAAGTATGCCTACGGCAATGATTACAAAGATAAGCTCTATAACAGTAAAACCCTTGTTTTTATGCATCTACCTGCCTCTTACGTCAAAATTTGCAATTACTTTTCCCATTTTTTCTATGCAAAATTTTGATTTTCCATCTAGATCGGCGTTTACTAATAAATTTTTAGACTCATCTCTTACGTCTATACCATAAAATTTAAGTCTTAATGCAAGCTTTTTATTATCAGTGTATAAATCCTTAATTTCCACTTCTTTTAATTTAGTAGCAAGCTCTTTTACAACATCAAATTTATATACAAAATGCTTTGTTGGGTTATCTAAAAATAGGTAAAAAATTTGATTAAATACGATCATCGACCAGTTTAAGGCTAAAAAAAGCATCGCTAAGGTCGTGCAAATTTTATAGCCTTTTCTAAATTTTGGCAATCTTACGCGATACGAATTAAAAAAAACTCTTACCATAAGTGGCGTTGCGATCACGCAAAATGGCAAAAACTGCTCAAGTTCCAGCCTTTGGCGCACTGAGACTATCATGCAAAAGCAAAATGAGCAAATCGCAATAAACCATAAGAGATCCTTCTTTTCCTTAACCCAAATTCTATAAATCGTATAGACAAAAAATATAAAAATAAATGGCGAGAAAACAGCGGCAAAGATACCAAAGGTATCGATAAAGTGCCCACTTGGCCTACCATTTGTATCAAAACCAAAAAAGTAAAGCGTGAGCAAAAATAAAATAGCACTTAGCCAAGCAAGAGGCGGCTTTCTTTTGTAAAGTGCAAATATAAAAAACCCTACGTAAAATATCAAAAAATCGCCATCTATAAAAAAAGAAAGACAAAAAAATGTTACAAATAAAATTTTATTTGTAACATGAAAAAAGTATATACATAGGAGCGCCAGCATAACGCAAAGCCCAGCATTATTGACGATAAGAGCTAAAGCTATCGTGCCAGGAAGTAAGATAAAAAGCAATACCGCAATAAGTCTATCAAACTCCAATTTAATGTAAAATTTGCTTATCTTATACATTAAAACGACACTTATGACATGAAACGCGATCATCACAGATCTTAGAGCAAGATCTGTTTGACCAAAAATTTGAACGCTTGAGTTTAAAACATGGCTAAGAAAATTTTGTTTGTTAAAAAAAATTTCAGCTTCACTGTAACTTATGCTAAGAGAATCTGCTGTATAAAGTAAAAACATACAATCAATCAAACATATTAAAAATACGCTAAAGGCGACGTGATGTCCAACAAATTCTCTAAATTTATCTAGCAAAAATTTTCCTTAAATATGTATATCCCAAAAAAACTCAATCCAATCGTGAGCCTCTTTTACCTTAAATTCTGGCAAAAGCAAAGCCTTCTCTTTATAAAAGACGGTCGCTATTTTTATATCTAAATTTGGATAACGCTTAAGCAGTTCCCTTTTTATCTCGACCATGCTCTCGCCACTATCAATGATGTCATCGACGAGCAAAATTTTAGTGTATTTGCTAAGATCTGGTACGTTAAAGATATTAATCGTATCAAGCTTGTTTGTATCTTCATAATGGATAGAATTTAAGGTAAATAAATTTCTATTATTAAGCGCAACAGCTAGCGAGTGGCCAAGCGTTAGACCGCCTCTTGCCACAGCTAGTATCACCTCTGGATCAAACTCATCTTTTATCTGTTTTGCCATCTTTTTAGTATCAACAGCAAATTCATCGTAGCTATAAAATATCATCTTTCTTCCTTATCAATGCACTAAAAATACGATAAAACTAATGAGCGCTAGCACGACTACACCTAAATTTATATCGCTAAATTCTCTCTTTATGAGCTTAACTATTACGTATGACATAAAGCCAAATGCAAGGCCGTTTGTGATCGAGTAAGTAAGTGGTATGAGCACAACTATGAAAAATGTCGCAACCGCAATGGCTGGATCTTTGAAATTTATACTAGCAAGCTCGGCAAACATAAGCACGCCAACCATTACAAGGATCGGATAGATGGCATTGCCAGGGATCGCTTTAAAAAGTGGCAACATAAATAATGTAAGTATAAATAAAAGTCCGCAAAATACAGCCGTTAGACCAGTTCTACCGCCCTCTTCTACACCGCTAGCACTCTCTACAAACGATGTGGTCGTACTTACGCCTACAAGTGAGCCAGCTGCCGTAGCAATAGCGTCAGCTTCAAGAGTTTTTTCAAGTTTTACGACGCCATCTTTTTTGTTTTCATCAAAAATTCCAGCCCTCGTTCCTACACCAGCTAGTGTGCCTATCGAGTCAAAAAGATCGGTCACAAAAAATGTAATAACAACTGGCAGCAAGGCTAGGCTAAGCGCACCTTTTATATCAAGCTCTAAAAATATCGGAGAGATAGAGGCTGGAGTTGAGAAAATTTCTGTTGGATGAGGAGCGATACCAAGCACCCAAGCTATTACTGAAGTAGCAAGCACAGCTAGGATAAACGCACCCTTTATCTTCCACGCCCAAAAGCAAATAACTAAAAATAATCCCAAAACGCCAAGAAGTACGTTTGGATCTTTGAAATTTCCTATACCAACCAAAACTGCGTCGCTATTTACAATAAAACCCATTTGCTGAAACGCCACAAAGCTGATAAAAGTGCCTATGCCAGCGCTTATCGCTCTTCGTAGGTCAAGCGGAATAGATCTAATTATCCACATTCTAAAATTTGTAAAAGACAAGACGACAAATATCACGCCGCTTAGAAAAACAACGCCAAGAGCCGTTTGCCAAGGTACTTTCATGCCGATGCAAAGACCAAATGTAAAATAAGCATTAAGCCCCATGCCAACGCTCATCGCAACTGGCGTGTTCGCCCAAAGGCCATTTAATACAGTAGAAAAGATGGTAATTAGCGCAGTTGCAGTGATTAGTGCCTCATAAGGCATACCAGTTTTGCTCATAATGATCGCATTTACCGGCACGATATACATCATCGCCAAAAACGTCGTAAGTCCCGCTCCAAATTCCTGCTTCACACTCGTTTTATTTTGTGCTAAGTCAAAAAATTTCACCCCAAGCTCCTTTTAGTAAATTTTAAGTTCGTTATATAAACTATCACGCTCAACCGGCGTAAAACCAGATGTTTTTATGAGATCGCAAAATGTCTTTAGCGTAACGCCATTTGCACTGTTTGCACCAGCTGCACTTTGGATACTCTCTTTTTCTATCGTACCATCAAGATCATCAGCGCCAAATTCCTGAGCGATCATCGCTAAATTTAGCGTCGAAGTAGCCCAGTATGCCTTTATGTGTGGGACGTTATCAAGCACCAAGCGAGATATCGCCATAGTCTTTAAAATTTCAGCTGATCCTAGAAATTTAACATCTTTTAAGTAGTTATTTTCTCTTTGATAGACAAGCGGGATAAATGCGTTAAATCCACCAGTTTCGTCCTGCAAGTCCCTAATCCTTAGCATGTGATCGATCCTATTTTCACGACTTTCTATGTGTCCAAAAAGCATTGTAGCGTTACTTTGCTTGCCTTTATCGTGCCACATTTTGTGGATCTTTAGCCAGTTCTCGCTACTAACCTTGCCTTTGCAAATTTTAGCCCTGACCTCTTCGTCAAAAATTTCAGCCCCACCCCCTGGCATGCTATCGACGCCGTATTCAAGCATCTTTTCTATCACCTCATCGTAGCTTAAGCCATAATGCCTTGATAAAAAGTCGATCTCAGCTGCCGTCATCGCCTTTACGTGAAGTTCTGGATGAGCTGCCTTTATCTTTTTAAAAATTTCTAAATACCACTGCCAGCCACTTTTTGCATTGTGAGCTGATACGATGTGTATCTCTTTTACTCCGTGACTCACGCTTTCATCAACGATCTTTAAAATTTCTTCGTGGCTCATTAAGTATGGATTTGGATTTTTTCTGTGAGCTGAAAATGCGCAAAATTTACAGATATCAGCACAGATATTTGTTGGATTGATATGGCGATTTACATTAAAAAAGACCTTGTTGCCGTGCAGTTTTCTGCGCTTTTTGTCGGCAAATTTAGCCAATGTAAAAAGATCAAGCTCATAAAGCGAAAAAGCCTCTTGCTTGCTTAATCTCTCGCCACTTTCTAGTTTTTGTAATAGATTCATTATCTTTATCGTCCTAAAGCTGAACTTAAGGCTTCATTATAGGCAAATAAAGCTTTGTTTTTGCAAAAATTATGTAACATTTGCCAAGATATTTTTAACAATGGAAACATTAAATGCTGGCCGATAAAAGTACCAAAAATAGCGATAATTATTTAAAAATTAAAGAGAAATTTCTTGATTTTAAGGCAAATTTACCAAAACATTTTCAAAAAAATCAGGGTAGAAATTTTGCAAATTTTTTAGCCAAAGAATGTGATGATTTTATAAAATCTTATTTAAATGAAACTATGCGAGATTTTTTTGATGATTTTGTACCGCAAAATGATAGCTTTGCCTTTAGTGTTTTAGCTACTGGAAAATACGCCCAAACCTTACTTAGCGCAAATAGTGAGCTTGAAATTTTACTAGTTTATAAAAATTTAAAAGGCTACAACATAAAGAATTTCTTAAAAGAATTTAGCGAAATTTTAAGTAGCTCTGGAATAAATTTTTATATAAAAAGCGTTGAAATAGATGAAATTTTTACAAATTACAAAGACGATCTCAAATTTAAAAGCGAAACATCGCAAGTCCGATATATCTGTGGTTCAAAAAGTCTCTACCGTCTAGTAAAAAGCGAGATCGTAAAATTAAAAGAATTTGATAAAAAAACCTTTTTAAACTACCATTTAAAGGCATTTTTGCCGTTTTCTAGCATCAGCTACTTAGCCCAAGAGCCAAATCTAAAAAGTGGCTTTGGCGGGATAGATGAAATTTATCACCTAAACTGCATACTAAACTGCCTAGATAGCGACATTTCAGTTAGATCACAAGCCCTAAAAGTGATGAATGAAAAAGAGATCGCTAGCTTTAACCTAAATGTAGACTTTTTACTAAGCCTACTAACCACCTTAAATTTAACGCAAAATTCTGATACTTTTAGCGCTTCAAGCGTTGAGATCACGACAAATTTCATGCAAACAAAGTCTAAAAAACTTCAAGACAATGAAAGCGTTATCAGCCAAAAGATGCTAAGCTCGATGAATAATGTCGCCATTTATTCGAGGTTTATCATCGCTTCTCTTTGCAGGCCATTTTTTAAAAGTGAGCTAAATTTTGATCAGAGAAAATTTGCAAGGCTAAAAAATGGCTTTTACGAGATAAATGGCGTTATTTACGTGCCGCTTCATAAAAAGCCAGCTCTCATTGAAAATCTAATAACCGAGCTTTTAGAACTAAAAGATGTTGATTATAAATTTGATATAAGTGCGATCTTTTACATCAAGCGAGCCATCATCACAAAAAGTGGCTTAGAGCGTGCTATAAGTGAGTTTAAGAAGATATTTTTAAGAAAAAATTCCTACGCTATTTTAAAGTCATTGCTTGATGCGCAAATGATACAAATTTTAATAAAACCAATGGAACACATCAGCCAGCTAGCTCAGTACGACGGCTATCACGAATTTACGGTCGATGAGCATAGCATTTTAAGTGTAAAATTTCTTGAAAATATAAAAGATAAATTCATAAAAAATCTCTATACCGAGCTTTGCTTGGAGGGCAAAACAATGCTAAAGATCGTGACTTTAATGCACGACGTTGGCAAGGGGCTTGGCAAAGATCACGCAAATATCGGCGCTAATATCTTTAGAGCCTACGCAAACAAGCTAAATTTAAGTCAAAAAGCTGTAAATATCGGCGTCATCTTGATAAAATACCACACGCTAATGAGCAATGTCTCAAACAGAGAAGACATTTATTCCCAACGCGTTATATTTGCTTTTATCTCAAAGCTTGGCGACAAGCAGGTTTTAAAACTGCTTTACATCCTTAGCTACTGCGTGATAAATGCGACAAACGAGAGGCTCTATAACGCCTACACAGCAAAGCTTTTAAGGGAACTTTATGAAATTTCTCTTAGTGCATTTAGCGATGAAAATTTACTAGATGAAGCGACAAGGCGCGTAAAAAAAGAGCAGTCTATAAAACGAAATAGCGAGTTTTTGGCACTTGAATCAAAGCTGCAAGAGAAAATTTTTAAAATCACATCAAATCTTGTCTTTATAAAATATAGTGCGAGTGAGATCATAAATTTAAGCAAGGTTGCAGATAGCTTAGATGCGACAGAAATTTTTATAAATAACTCTAAAAATTTAAGCATTCAGATTTATACAAAAAAGAGCCTAAATTTAAGTGCTCTGCTCTATGAATTTGCTAAATTTGACCTAGCATACATGGAAATTTTTGAGCTATTTGAGAAGAAATTTTATATCAGGCTTGATTTTAACCAAAATGTTAAAAAAGAGGAGCTTGAAACTACTAAAAATTTAGCTCTAAAATCCTTAAATAGCGAGGTTTTAAAAGAGCCTTTGAAACCAAACATTAACAAAGATGAGATAAACTTCGAGCTAAATCACTCAAAAGATTACGCCAAACTTAGCATCAACGCAAAAGATCAGCGCGGACTAATGGCTTATGTGATGAGTGTTTTTGATAGGCTTCATTTTCAAGTCACTAGTGCGAGAATCCAAACGGTCAAAAATAGAACAAGAAATCTCTTTTTGATCGAGAAAAACGAGCGACTTGAGAGTAAAGGCGAAGAGATATTAAATTTATTAATAAGCGAGTAAAACATGTGTGGAATCGTAGGATACATCGGAGATAAAGAGAAAAAAGAGGTCATTTTAAGCGGTCTAAAAGAGCTTGAGTACCGAGGATATGACAGCGCTGGTATGGCTGTGATGAGTGATGACAAAATCGACTTTTTTAAGGCTGTCGGTAAGCTTGAAAATTTAGCCCTAAAGACAAAGGACTTTACATCAACTGGCTTTGGCGTGGCGATAGGTCACACACGCTGGGCGACGCACGGCAAACCAACTGAGATAAACGCTCACCCACACCTTGGCGAGCACTCATTTGTCGTTCACAACGGCATTATCGAAAACTACAAAGAGCTTAAAGATGAGCTTGAGGCAAAGGGCGTGAAATTTGTCAGCCAAACCGATACTGAGGTGATCGTGCACCTTTTTGAAGAAATTTTAAAAGAGAAAAAAGATCCATTTAAAGCTTATGAGGCAACTATTGCAAAGCTAAGAGGCGCTTATGCGACGCTACTTATCACCAAAACTGCGCCTGATAAGATATTTTTTGCAAAAGATGCCGCTCCTATGGCGATAGGAAAGAGCGACAAAAAAGAGCTATACTTTGCTTCATCTGACGCTCCACTTATCGGCAATGCAACAGAGGTGGCATATCTTGATGACAACAATTACGGCTACGTGAGCTTAGACGAGATCGCAGTCTTTAAACACGGCAAAAAGGCGAGCATAACGTTTAATGCTTTACCAAAAGATAAGAGCTATGCCCAAAAAGAGGGCTATACATTTTTCATGGAGAAAGAAATTTACGAGCAAGGTGCAGTCGTATCTGAAACCATTATGGGCAGGGTTAAAAACCACAAAGTCACTCTTGAAAATTTAGACGATGAATATCTAAAAAGTATCGATGATGTCGTGCTTTGCGCGTGCGGCACGAGCTACCATGCAGCACTAACCGCAAGCTATCTTTTTGAAAGGCTTGCTAAAGTTAGAACAAAGGTCGAAGTTGCTAGCGAATTTAGATACAGAAAGCCTTACTTAAACAAAAATTCGCTTTTTATCGTTATATCTCAAAGCGGCGAAACAGCAGATACTCTAGAAGCATTGAGGATCGCTAAAGAAGCCGGTCTTAGGACAATTGCTATTTGTAACGTTGATAACTCATCTATCGTTAGACTAGCTGACAATACTCTTCTAACTCGCGCTGGCATTGAAAAAGGTGTGGCAAGCACAAAGGCCTTTGCAACGCAAATCATCGTGCTTTGGATGCTTGTGCTTCAAATGGCAGCAGCAAAAGAGTCTATCAGCAAAAAAGAGCTTGATCACGAGATCAAAACGCTTCTTCACATCCCACAAATTTTAAATATCAACAACTCTCTTCAAGAGAAGCTTCACCGCCTAAGCAAGCATTATTTACACGGTCATGGCTTCTTCTTTATTGGTAGAGATATTTTCTATCCGCTAGCACTTGAAGGTGCGTTAAAACTTAAAGAAATTTCATATCTTCACGCCGAGGGCTATCCATCAGGCGAGATGAAACACGGCCCTATCGCACTTGCAGATGAGAAGCTATTTACGATCGCTTTAATGCCTCAAAATTTACTTTATGAAAAAACAAAAAGCAACGTCGAAGAGCTTGCCGCAAGAGATGCTTACATACTAGCGATAAGCCCACTTGAGTTTGAGCTAAGCGATGACTACGTAAAAACAAGCGCGCAAGATCACTATATGAGCGAATTTTTCGAGATGATGCTTGTACTTCAGCTACTTGCTCTTGAAATTTCTGTTAGACTTGGCAACAACGTCGATATGCCAAGGAACCTCGCAAAAAGCGTAACTGTCGAATAATTTAACTAGCCAGCAAACACTGGCTAGTTAAATTTTATTTGATATTTTGCATTAGATTTTATAAAATTCTGTTCTTGCAAGAGTGCAGCCCGTCTAAAATTTATCTAGCCTTAGTTTAAAATTTTATACTTTACTATGACAATAAAAAATGGTGGCATAGATATCATTTTTGATGTGACTAAAAACTTAATGAGTTAAGTAAAAATGATAAGAATATCGCACTGGAGCATTTTAAAATGATGTGCGATATTAAAAATCAAAAAGTGGATATTGTCGATCTTGTTGGCATCTTCTCTTTTAAGGATAAAGGAGATGTTTAGCAAAAAGCCTTATTCTAACCCACTAAACTAAAAAATTTAAAGCTCAAAACTCTTAAAATTTATCTTTACCCAGCATCGTTGTCAGCTGTTCTTTGATTCTATCATCAAATTCACTAACGCTTATGACACCCCTACTTTCGCACATCTTAGCATCATTAACATCACAGTAGTCACTAAGTGCGTTTTTGTATCCGCCCCTTATACAAGCCTCTCTGTCTTCTAAAAATCCAGCCCCGCCAAAGATGAGCACGCCAAGGTCAAAACCTATCTTAAATTTCGCACTCGCTGAGCTTTTAACCCAGCTTAAAAATATCTCATCGTATCTTAATCCAAGTGCTCCAACACCATCTGGCACGACTAAGATATCCACACCATAAAGGCTTTCAGCATAAATTTCTGGATGAAGCCTGACGCCAAATTCATCGACAACCTCAGGCTTTAGTGCGTAAGTCTTGATATTAAAATCCTCAAATTTATGTAAAAAATCATAAATTTTGGCAAAGCTTAACAAATTTATCTTGTCAAACATCAAAATGCCAACTTTCATGCTAGCTCCTTTTAATGAAGTGCCTCATTTAGCTTGATCGCCCTTTTGCTCGCACTTGCAGTGATCTGGCCTGTTTGGCTATTTTGTCTAAAATGAAGTCCATTTAGCCCACCAAGCTCAAGCGCTTTGTAAATTTCAGCTTCAAATTTAAACTCTGGATTTAGCTTAGCTAACTTTTCGCGCTCGCTAGCTGATATATAGACCTTTGTGCCCTCAAGCACCGCTATGCCAGCATCCACGATGCAGTTATCGCCAAGAGGTACGCCTGTGACTGAGTTTGCGCCAAGCAAGCAGTGTTTGCCGATGCTTACAGGATTGCCGTTTGTGCCACTTAGCACGCCAAGTATGCTTGCCCCTCCGCCTACGTCACTACCATCGCCAACTACGACAGAGCTGCTGACTCTGCCTTCAACCATCACCCCGCCGGTTGTACCTGCGTTAAAGTTGATGTAGGCAGCACCAGGCATAACGACTGTGCCAGGATACACGGCAGCACCCATGCGAACCTTGGCTGAGTCTAAAATTCTCGTATTATCCGCTGGAATGATATGGCTTAAAAATCTTGGGAATTTATCGACGCTAACGATCGCTGGATATTCGCCAAACATCTTTAGAGAAATTTCATTTTCTCTTAACCATTCAAGCTCGATTGGCGTATTTTGGCTAGTCCATGCAACATTTGGTAACACACCAAAAGCTCCATCAAGCACGATCGTCCTAGGTGCAACCTTGCCAAGCGAGATCAAGTAAAGCTTGAGATATACGGCCTCCACGCTAAGTGGCTTTGCATCATCAAACAAAAACACAAGCTTAAATTTATTCTCATTTAGTTCAAGATCATCATCAAATGCCATTTTTACGGCATGCAAATTTTGTACATTTTTATGAGAGCTTATCTCTTTTTCAAAGACACTAAAGAGCTTGCTAGCCTTTTTTACCACTTTTGGAGTAAGATCGGCTACAAATTCAGAGCCGTTAAAATCAACCTTAACATCACATTTTTGCAAAGCATAGATATAAGCAGCTGCGCTTAAAAAACTCTCTTTGTAATTTACAACAGCGAATGTCGCTTGCAAAATTTTGTCTGTATTTTTTTGTCCGCGATCGATCCTAGCGATACCAAAAGCAAGCGGATCTTTGTAACCATCTTTTTTTCTAAATTCTTCAAAAAATTCCTTAAATTCATTTGCATCTTTAAACTCTTTAGACATCTATTCTCCTTTAAATTTTTCTTAGTCTAGCCAAAAATGGCTAAAAATTTTATGATTTTAAGTCCATTAAAATTTTAAATATTTTTATATTTTTAATAATGATTAATCTTATCATAAAGTAAATTGCAATAAGATTTTGCAAATTTAAAGAAGGAGTTTAAATGTCAAATTTAGTAACAAAACCTAGATTTGCTCTGGCTACATTGATCGGCCTTGTCGCTGGCATTGTCTCAGCTTTTGTCAAATGGGGAGCAGAATTTCCACTTCCTCCAAGAAGTCCGATGGATATGTTTAACGCTGCTTGCGGACCAGAGAGTGCCATTAGAGCAGCCGATGCGATCGATTGCTCTAGAAATTTCTTAAATCCGCCTTATGTATTTTTAAGGGATTATTTGGGCGTAGCCGATCCAAATGCCGCCATTTACGAGTTTGCAGGGCATGCGTTTAACTACGTAATGATGACGCATATATTATTTTCGATCGTTTTTGCGGTTGCTTATTGTGTTTTGGCTGAGAAATTTCCAAAGATTACAATATGGCAAGGCTTACTAGTTGGCATTATCGTAAATATCGCTGTTCACGTGATCACACTACCTATTTTGGGGCTTACTCCACCACTTTGGACACTCCCTTGGTACGAACACGTATCTGAATTTGTCGGTCACATGATATGGTTCTGGTCGATAGAGATCATCCGTCACGACTTAAGAGTTAGGATCACAAAAGAAAAAGATCCGAGTGATTATTGCTGCTGCAACGTATAAGTGCAAATTTTTGCTGTTTTGGGCTAAAAACCTAAAACAGCAACCAAATTTATCTCACCGTTTAAAAGCAAAATTTATCCGCGATTAGCACTCCTGGCTAAGCTCTAAATTTTCTAAATACAATGGCTTTTCACCTTCAAAAATCACCCCAATACCGAAAGGTTCACAAATATCAAGCGCACCTTCAGCAAATCTCATCAGCCACTGCCTATCTTGCGCATAAAAGGTGCACTGTGGCGAGCTAAAGGGCAGGTCGCAAACTGGCACATCAAGCGCTCTAAGCTCGTCCTTGCTCAAAAAGTATTTTTGCTTAAGCTCATCTCGTAAAAACGTAAGCGCCTCTTTTACGTACCAATCGATATCGCTGGCGATGCGCTCTGCTAGCAAAGTAGTCTCATCATCCACGTCTGCCCCATTTGCCGAGATAAGGCAAAAGAGCACTTGGCCAAAAATTTCGCTTTTTAGCACCGTCTCCGCATACCAGATAAAGCCATCATCTGTTGCAACTTTTTCAAGTTCGCCAAATTTTAAAGTCATTTTTTATTCTCATTTTTATGGTTTTGCTACTCTTACGAAAAAGAGCGAAATTTAAGCAGATTTGTAATGAGCTAAAATTTATCATCTAAAATGAAGATAACTTGTAAATTTGCCCTTTTAGCATAAAGCAAAAGTTAAATTTACAAGCAAATTTTCAGTTTTTCTCGCTATTTAGAAGCAAAATTTCTCATCAGTGCCATTTTGCTTGCGCATAGCTTTAAAGTTAGCAAGATTATCTTTATCTAAAAAGTAATCTTTCTCTTTTTTATTGCGGGCTTCTAGCTTTTCTATGCCTTTTGCAAGGGCTGCTTTTCTATCTTCGTGAGGCGAGCTAAATTCTGGCGAGAACATCGCTTCATAGGCATTTTTCTTAGTCCATCCAAGCGCTTTATCAGCGATCTCTTGTTGCTTTTTGATATCGCAAAATGCATAAGGATTGACCACGTCGCCAACAAGCTTCATAAACGCCCCTATCGCGGCCACCACGTCAGTAAATTTCTCGCCCTCCATGTCTATAACACCTCTTAGCAAAATCGAGCGATTTTTTGCCGCATAAAACCAAAATACCGCATCATCGCGAAGTCCAAGATCGTATGCGCGAGCTGAAAGGACAAAAAGAGTTATCGGAGAGACCATTTGTGGGGCGTCTTGCACGATCTTTTCAGCCTTTTTAAAGTCCTCTTCTTTGCCACTTTTTAAAAGCTCATCTATCTTGTCATAGACCTTGACGTACTCCACCTTGCCAGCATTTGCTGAGTAGTAAGGCGTGACGTAGATGTCGATACTTCTTACTTTACCATCATTTGCAAAGCCACATACCGATCCAAAAAGTAGCGCCGTAAGTAGTGATAAAATTTTCATTTTAGCTCCTTGGCTTAAAATTTTTATTATTCTAACTAAAAGCAGTTGAAAAGATTAGGATAAATTTAAGAAAAAGTCCGCAAATTTAAAGCGGACTTCGAAGATTAGTTTTTAAAACTATGGATAGGTGCTGGAATTTGTCCACCACGAGCGATGAAATCGGCACTTGAGGCTTTATTTATCTTCATCACAGGCGCTCTTCCTAAAAGGCCGCCAAACTCGATCATATCGCCCTCACGTCCAAGAGGTATAATTCGAACGGCCGTTGTTTTTTGATTTATAACGCCGATAGCCGCCTCATCAGCGATCATCGCAGCTATGCTCTCGCTTGGTGTGTCAGCAGGTATAGCGATCATATCAAGACCAACCGAGCATATCGCAGTCATCGCTTCAAGTTTTTCTAAATTTAGTGAGCCAGCGCGCACCGCCGCTATCATACCCTCATCCTCAGAAACTGGTATAAATGCACCGCTTAAGCCGCCAACTTGATTGCACGCCATGACGCCACCTTTTTTTACTGCGTCATTTAGGAGAGCGAGTGCCGCAGTCGTTCCGTGCGTACCAACAGCCTCAAGCCCCATCTCCTCAAGCACGCGAGCTACCGAGTCGCCCACAGCAGGCGTTGGGGCAAGAGAGAGATCGACGATACCAAATTTAACCCCAAGGCGCTCGCTCGCCATTTGGCCCACAAGCTGGCCGATACGCGTGATCTTAAATGCCGTCTTTTTCACAGTCTCAGCTACCATGTCAAAACTCTCGCCACGTACCTTTTCAAGGGCTCTTTTTACCACGCCTGGGCCAGAAACGCCAACATTTATCACCACATCAGCCTCGCCCACGCCATGAAATGCACCAGCCATAAAAGGATTATCTTCGACTGCGTTTGCAAAAACGACAAGCTTGGCGCAGCCCATCTCTGAAGCTGCCGCCGTCTCTTTTATGATGCGTCCCATGTCACGCACAGCGCTCATATTTATGCCACTTTTTGTTGAGCCGACATTGACACTTGCACATACTTTTGAAGTCTGAGAAAGTGCTTGCGGGATAGAATTTATCAAAATTTCATCGCCCTTTTGATATCCCTTTTGAACTAAAGCTGAAAAACCACCTATAAAATCAATACCAACCTCAATAGCCGCTCTATCAAGCGTCTTTGCGATCATTACGTAGTCTTTTGCGTCCGTTGCGGCGCCGATTATCGAGATAGGCGTCACACTCACTCTTTTATTGACGATTGGTATGCCTAGCTCAGCAGAAATTTCGTTGCCCACTTTGACTAGGTCTTTGGCTTTAGTGGTGATTTTTGCGTAAATTTTGTCGCAAGCTTTGTTGATGTCAGGATCGATGCAGTCAAGCAAACTAATGCCCATCGTGATCGTTCTGATGTCAAAATTTTGCTCTTCGATCATCGAGATCGTTTCGGTTACGTTTTTGATGTCCATTGTTTTTCCTTAGATTGTATGCATCGCATCAAAGATAGCGGAACTTTGGATATTTATCTTTACTTTTAGGCTCTCTCCAAGTTTATTAAGCTCTTCTCTTAGGACCGTAAAATCCTTATTTTCATTACTTGAAACCACCGCCATCATCGTAAAAAACTCATCTAAAATAGTCTGTGAGATATCATCTATGTTTAGCCCTAGCTCGCTAAGCTTTGCTGAGACGCCAGCAACGATGCCAACTCTATCTTTTCCGACTACGGTTACGATCGCTTTCATCTTTTCTCCTGTTAATAAATTTTTGATTTGAAGTGCATTTTGGCTCCAAAATTTAAGCCAAGCATCAAGCAAAGCTAAATTTTGGTAGCCAACTTTAAACGAACAAATTTTAAAATTTGCTCTAAATTTTATCTTTTGTAAATTTTACTTCGAGCAAGCACTCTTGCCGTCATTTACGGGCTGGATCGCCGAGTTATCAGCTCCGCCATCACTATTTATATTTTCTATCACTTCCCAAAGTCTAGCAGCCGCGCTCTCGTAGCGTTTTGCAGTGACTGAGTTTGGCTCGTAGAAGCTAACTGGCTTACCATTATCTCCACCCACGCGAACAGCTGGCTCGATAGGGATTTCAGCTAAAATTTGCGTATTGTAAGCTTTTGCTATCTCTTCAGTCGTACCTTTGCCAAAGATGTCGTACTCTTTGCCGTTATCTGGGCAGATGAAACCACTCATATTTTCGATGACACCAGCGATTGGGATGTGAAGTTTCTCAAACATATCAAGCGCACGCTTGCTATCGTCAAGTGCTACCACTTGTGGCGTTGTGACGCAGACACCTGCCGTTACTGGCACGCTTTGAGCTAGAGTTAGCTGTGCGTCGCCCGTTCCTGGAGGCATGTCAAGAAACAAGACATCAAGTTCGCTCCAAAGTACGTCTTTTAGCAGCTGCTCGATCGCTTTCATTATCATCGAGCCACGCCAGATGAGGCTCATGCCCTCTTCCATCAAAACGCCCATACTCATCATCTCAACTCCGTGACTAAGTATCGGTTTTAGCTTGTTACCAACGACTTGTGGCTGAGTATTTACTTCGCCAAGCATTCTTGGGATATTTGGTCCGTAGATGTCAGCGTCTAAAATTCCCACTTTTTTGCCTAGTTTTGCCATTGAGATGGCTAAATTTAGAGTTGTGGTTGATTTACCAACGCCGCCTTTTCCAGAGCTTACCATTACGAAATTTTTAACTTGTGGCGCGATATTTTTACCACTTTGAGTGTTACTTTTCTCCTCAGGTATCCTTGGCTGGATCAAATTTAACACATACTCATTTGAGCCCATAACACGTTTGATGTCCGTTTTTAGCTCATTTGCCACTTCTGGGCTTGAGCTGACGATCTCGACTTCGATTAAAATTTTATCGCCTATTTCTACATTTTTTACAAAGCCAAAGCTAACTATATCTTTTTCAAAACCAGGATATATAACACCTTTTAGTCTATTTAAGACCTCTTCTTTATTTAACATTTTTCTCCTTTTTCTAGATCTTTTGAAATTTTATATGCACAAAATTTTGGTCCGCACATCGAACAAAAATGAGCACTCTTAAACGCATCTTCTGGCAAGCTCTCATCGTGAAGCTCTCTAGCTTTCTTTGGATCAAAGCTAAGCTCAAACTGCTTGTTCCAATCAAATGCATATCTAGCATCACTCATCTCGTGATCCTTTTCTATAGCTCCAACCTTTCCAAGTGCGACGTCAGCGGCATGAGCTGCTATCTTATGAGCTACGATGCCCTCCCTTACGTCATTTTCATTTGGCAAGCCAAGGTGCTCTTTTTGCGTCACGTAGCAAAGCATGCTAGCGCCGTGATATGCCGCCATCGTGCCACCGATCGCCGAGGTGATGTGATCGTATCCTGCACCTATGTCTGAGACAAGCGGTCCAAGCACGTAAAATGGGGCGTCATGGCAGAGCTCTTGTTCGATTTTCATATTATACTCAATTTGATTTAATGGCACATGACCAGGACCCTCAATCATCACTTGCACATCTTTTTCCCATGCACGAAGCGTTAGCTCTCCAAGCACCTTTAGTTCACTAAGCTGTGCCTCGTCTGTCGCATCAAAAAGGCATCCTGGGCGAAGTCCATCGCCAAGCGAGAGCGAGACATCATATCTTGCGCAAATTTCTAAAATTTGATCAAAAATTTCATAAAATGGATTTTGTCTATTTAACTTTGACATGTAACTTGCACTTAGGCTACCACCGCGGCTTACTATGCCCATTTTACGCTTCTTAACAAGTGGCAAAAACTCACGCAAAAAGCCAGCGTGTATCGTAAAGTAACTAACTCCTTGCTTTGCTTGCTTTTCAAGTATCTCTAAAATGAGCTTATTTGTGATATTTGTAACCTCTTTTGCCTCTTTTAAAATTTCATACATAGGCACTGTGCCAACTGGCACGCTTGAATGCTCGATGATCGCACTTCTAATAGCGTCTAAATCGCCGTCCGTACTTAGATCCATAACCGTATCAGCGCCAAATTCGAGGCAAATTTCAAGCTTTCTAAGCTCAGCGCAAATGTCGCTACTTAGGCTTGAGTTGCCGATATTTGCATTGACCTTTGTCCTTAGCTTCCGCCCTATGCCCATTGGCTTTAAATTTTTATGATTTATATTTGCTGGGATGATGATGCTACCTTTTGCCACCTCATCCATCACCAAATTTTCACTAAGCCCTTCGATCCTTGCCACATAGCTCATCTCTTGCGTTATCTCGCCGCGCCTAGCATAATACATCTGCGTCTTATCTCTCATATAAGGCCTTTTTTGATTTTTAAAAACCTCATTTTAGTCCTTTTTTGATTTAAACTAACTAAATAAGCTTTTAAAAATTTACTTTTTTAAAAAGAAATTTTGAAGTTTTGAGATGTATAATTCTGTAACAATTTTCAAAGGAGCTATCTTGCTTGATATATCACTTATAATGCTTGGAGCAGGAAATTCTAGCCGTTTTGAGCTACCAGTAAAGAAGCAATGGCTTCGAATAGGAAGCGATCCACTTTGGCTATTCGCTACTAAAAATTTGAGTAACTTTTACACATTTAAAGAGATCATTGTCGTTAGCAAAGAGTGCAAATATATGTCAAAATTTGCTCCAAATTATAAATTTGTTGATGGCGGCGAAACCAGGCAAGATAGCCTAAAAAACGCACTTGAGCTAGTAAATAGTGAATTTGTCTTAGTTAGCGACATCGCTCGCCCTTGTATCTCAAGCGAGCTTTTTCACAAAATTATAGAGGCAGCGAGTCAAGCTGATTGTGTAGTTCCAGCGCTAAAGATCGCAGACACCGCTTATCTTGGCGAAAATGTGGTTGATAGAGATAAGGTAAAACTGATCCAAACGCCGCAACTCTCGCGCACAGCACTTCTTAAAAAAGCTCTTAGTAGCGGTGAAATTTACACAGATGATAGCTCGGCTATGAGAGCCATTGGCGCAAGCGTATGGCAAATTTTAGGTGATGAGATGGCAAGAAAGATCACTTACAAAGAGGATCTTGCCAAAATTTCTACTTTAAAAGAGCCAGAAAATGAAGTCTTTGTGGGAAATGGCTTTGATGTGCATGAGTTTGAAAAGGGTCGTCCTTTGATTCTTTGTGGCGAGAAGATCGACTATGAGTTTGGGCTAAAAGCTCACAGCGACGGCGACGTGGCACTTCATGCGCTAACTGACGCTATCTTGGGAGCTGCTGGACTTGGCGATATAGGCGAGCTTTTTCCTGATACGGATGCTAAATTTAAAGATATTAGCTCCATTTACTTGCTTGAGGAAGCTTACAAAAGGGTGCAAAGTGTGGGTTTTGTGCTAACAAACGCTGATATCACGATAATGGCACAAAAACCAAAAATTTCAAAACTAAAGTCAAAAATGGAGGCAAATATCGCAAAAGCTCTAAATTTGAGCCAAAGCCGCATAAATGTAAAGGCAACGACTACTGAAGGGCTTGGCTTTGTTGGCAGATGCGAAGGGATCGCCGTAATGGCAAGTGCTAGCCTTAAATTTTACAACTGGAAGCAAATATGAAAATTTTAATAGTAGAAAATGAAATTTACTTAGCTGGCTCGATGGCTAGTAAACTAGCTGATTTTAGCTACGACTGCGAGATCGCTAAAAGCGTAAAAGAGGCATTGAAATTTGAAAATTTTGATGTAGTGTTACTTTCTACCACACTTCCAGGACAGGATTTTTACCCTGTTATCGAAAAATTTAAAAGCTCTATCATTATTTTATTAATCGCTTATATCAATAGCGACACTGTGCTAAAACCGATCCAAGCAGGTGCGGTTGATTACATCCAAAAGCCATTTATGATAGAAGAGCTAGTTAGAAAGATAAAGCATTTTGAGGAATTTAGAAATTTCAAAAACGAGATCAAAAACTATGAAAGCTATGTAAATTACGCTTTAAAAGAGTACGAAATTTCTAGCTTTGAGGCAAAAAAGATAAAATTTCCACTGCTTTTAAAATCAAGCAAAAGCGGATACAGCGATAAATTTATATTTAGCTACGTAAAAGCTTGCAAATTACCATTTTTATTTTTAGGCAAAGCCTGTTTTTCTGAGCTTGAAAAGGTACTAGCCAAAAATGGTGATGAGCTAATCTATATGACAAATTTAGAGGAGCTAAAACAAGAAGAAAAAGAGAAAATTTTAGAAATTTGCAAAAAGAAAAAGGTCGCAATCTCAACTAGCGATTTTGCACAAAAAGCACCATTTGACGAGCTTGAGCTTTCAGGACGCGATAAAAATTTCAATATCGATGAGATCGTTACGATCGATGAATATATAAAGTACATAATCGTTAATTATCAAGATAAATTCCCTGATACAGAACTTAGCAAGAAGCTTGGAATTTCTAGAAAATCACTTTGGGAAAAGAGAAAGAAATATGACGTCAGCAAGAAAAAATAGTGAAATTTCTATAAATACCGAAGTTTTTGGTGCTTTGGAGCTAATAAAAAATAGAATTCTCTCAGATTACGACTCGTTGATGGATGATGAACAGATAAAAGAGGTGAGCAAAAAAGGCTATTTTAATGGCGAGCCGATGCCGTATTCTTTTGGATTCGCTCCATTTGGCGAGCTAAATCAAAATATTACTAGCAAGCTTGCTCCTGGACAAAAGGTAAATCTAAGTCTTGATGGTAAGATCGTTGGGCACATCAATGTTGCTAAGGTCTTTAAATTTGATGAGAGCATGAGAGCTAAAAATATATTTTTAGCAAACGAAGCTAGCAATGATAAAGAGCTAAATTTGGGCAAATACGGCATTAGTGGCGAATTTGAGCTTTATGATGAAAGTATGCAAATAAGCAAAAATGCACTAAATGATCTAATAAAAGAAGATGGCGCTAAAAAGATAACAGCTGTATTTTTAACAGCCGATCCATTCAATAGAGCTCACGAGCGCCTTGTTAGAATGACTATTGATAAAGCTGATTTAGTAATCATTTTTTTAATAAGAACACGCGAAGAAAAGCACGTTGATTACGAGATTAGAAAGCAAGTGTTAGACTATTTTATACAAAATTATTTGCCGACGAAAAAGGTCTTTGTCTTTGCTCTAAAAAACACGACTCTTTTTAGCTCACATGCAAATCCTACACTTGAGTGTATCGCTGCTTCAAGATTTGGGGCAAATAAACTAGTCATCGGGCAAAACCACTCAGGAATTGGAATGTTTTTTGATCACAATGAAGCTCATACGATTCTTGATATTTATAAAAACGACCTAAATTTAGAGGTAATCGTGCTGCCAGAGCTAGTTTATTGCAACAAATGCAAGACGCTAGTTAGTACCAAAAGTTGCCCGCACGGACAACACCATCAGATCAAATATCATCCAGATGTTATCAAGGAGCTGCTATTTAACGGCATTATGCCACCAGCCATTCTTGTGAGGCCAGAAATTTCTGCACTAGTTTTAAGCAAACTCTTTACAAATCGCTTCAAAGACGTGCAAAAGCTTTGTGATGATCTTTTTGTAAATTCAGGACTGCTTGAAAACAAAACTGACCGTGACTTTTACGAAGAGCTTATGAAGCTTTATCAAACATCATCGATGACTTAAGGAAATTTATGCAAAAACTATTTTTAACTTTTTTTGGATTTGGACTTTTACCAAAAGCACCTGGCACTTGGGGTTCTATCGCTGGTGCTGTAGTAGCTTATTTTGTGCTTTATTTTTTATCATCAACCACGCTTTTTCTAGCTAGTATTTTGCTATTTTTGGTAAGCATTAGCGTTATTGATGATTTTGAAAAAAAGGTAAATTCTCACGATGAAAGTTTTATCGTTATAGACGAAGTTGCTGGAGTTTGGCTTGCTATTGCCATTAGTGGAGCTACGATCTCTCAACTCATACTCTCACTTGTGCTTTTTAGAGTGCTTGATATCAAAAAGCCTTCGATAATAGGCAGGATCGACCGCAATGTAAAAGGTGGCCTTGGCGTAATGGGCGATGATATGGTAGCTGGCTTTTTTGCTGGAATAATTAGCGCAATAATATACGGAGCTGCTATAAAATTTGGTATAACTTTGCCGTAAAAATATAGATTTTTGGCAAAGTTATATAGGCTTAAATATCTTTTATATAAATTTTAAGCAAGTCCTAGCTCATTTAAAACAGAACTTAGATTAACCGAGCTACTACTCTTACTATTAAGATTTTTTTGCTTCTCTAGCAAAGCTTGATTAGCAAGTGCTACATTTAGCTCTTTGCGATAATCACTTAAAATTTTATCCATTATTTTAAGCAACTCATTTTTTTGATCCTGTGTTTTTGCGGGATCATCTATGCCTAGAAGTTCTGTTAGCTCCTTTTTCTTTTGGGCTATTTTCTCTTCTATCTTGTTAGAATTTAGCTCACTTATAAAACCAACTGCACCGATTTCAGTAAGCCTTTTTTTAAACTGTTCAATCTTATCTGAAATTTTTGCATCGCTTGCGATTTTATCCATAGCAAGGTTTAAAATTTCATCAAAACTATTTTTTTTATCTTTAGTTTTGCTTGAGCCTGATTGCAATAAATAATCGATTATGTCGTTATTTTGTACCTTCATATATCTCCTTTTACTGTATTGAGATATATTTCATAAGCAAGATTTATTCCTAAAAGTTAATCTCTTTGGCTGTTTTTGCTTTTTGTAAGATAAAACTAGCAAACTCATCACTAAAATTTGGGCACCAAACAACCTTGTAGAAGCTAAAATTTAGCTCTTTTGCGATCTTTGCATACTCAATAACTAGCTCAAAAATAGTCTCAGAGTTATCAATACAAAAAGAGAGTGGATAGATAAGAGCCTTTTTACTCTTACACTTTGCCAAAATTTCATTTAGTGAGGGCTCTAGCCATTTTACAGGCCCAAGACGCGATTGGTAGGCTAAATTTATCTCTTTGAAGTTTAATCCGCTATCTTTTATCATTTTGCTTAGAATTTGCACATGCTCATTTATATGTTTTTCGTAGACATCGCCTTTATCAATAATTTTTTGAGGCAACGAATGAGCTGAAAAGATAAGCTCCACATCGCTTATATCTATGTTATTTATGGCTTCATTTATATGTGAGATTATGATTTTATTATAAATTTCATCATCATAAAATGGCCCGCAAAGCAAAATTTTAGCCTTTATCTCTAGCTCATCTTTTGCTTTTTTAAAATCATCTAAACTCGAAGTTATCGTAGTTTGTGAATGATGAGGATAAAGTGGCAAAAGCACTATCTCATCAAAATTTTCGTATTTTTTAAGCACATCTTTTGCAAATGGTGAAGTATAGTTCATCGCAAAATCAACTGCATCAAACTCATTTTGTAAGCTTGAAATTTTATCGCAAAGCTTAGCTGTAAGCTCGCAAATAGGCGATTTGCCACCTATTTGTTCGTAGTTATACTTAGCCGTTTTTAGCCTACCTTTTGTGATCATAAAAGCCACAAATTTTCTTAAAAATTTATTCTTTATACCCAAAATATAAGGGTCATTAAACATATTTTTTAGAAAAATTTCTACATCAGCAAGGCTATTTGCCCCGCCCATATTCAAAAGCAAAAGCGCCTTTTTCATCAAAATAGCTCTTTGATTTTTATCGCATCATCAATGCTTGAAAGCTCGCTACTTTCGCCACTTTGGCAAAGATTATAAAAGGCATCGTATTGAGCTTTTATCTCATTATTTATGGGATCGGTTTTTAAATTCATCTGCCCATTTTCATTGACTCTATGAAGCTTATAATCGATAAGATCGCCAAAATAAACACCTTCTTTGGCATTTACTTCTATTTTAAAACGCTCTAAAGAGCCACAAAAAGAATCAGTAATACTCACCAAAATTTGATTTTTCATTTTAATGTTTATTCCAACATTGTCGCATATTTTGGTATTTGTTTTATTTGCTTGAGTATAAAAAAAGCTACAAATTTCACTATCTACTAAATTTTTCGCAAGGTCTATATCGCAAAGCGAAAGTTCGTTTATAATATTTCCCTCACAAAGTGGTCTAAAATGTGCAATTGAAATGCTATAAATTTCTTCTTCCTTTAAAAGCGCCTTTTTTAATGAAACGATGGTTGGATTAAAACGCTCATCAACGCCGGTGCAAACTCTTACTTTATTTACCACTGAAGCATATTTTATCTCTTTTAGCTCGCTCACGCTTTTAAATATCGGCCTTGAAATCAAGATATTTTGGCAATATTTTACACACTGACAAAAGGCCTCTACGATCTCATGTTGAGGCAAACAAAGTACGATAGCTTGTGGCTGGGCTACTTCTATAAATTTCTTAAACTCATCAAAAAACGGAGCTCTGCAAGCATCATCTCTATTTTCTTTATCAAAAACTCCACAAACTTCAAATTTGTCAGAACGCCTCAGCTCCATATAGTGCCGCTTGCCAACCAGATTGTATCCAACAATGCCAATTTTGAGTTTCACTAAAGACCTTTTAGTTATAAATTTTTAGGCTATTTTAATTGCAAATCGCTTTTAAACAAATAAATTTATAAAATATATTAAGCAAAAATTAATTTTGTATTTTTTTATAAATTTACAAACGATTTTTAGCTAAAATCGAGCAAAATTTAAAACTAACGAGGATAAAAATGCAAAATTTAGATATAAGAAAGGCATATCTTGATTTTTTTAAATCAAAAGGTCACGAAGTCGTAGCTTCAGCACCACTCGTGCCAAACGATGCAACACTACTTTTCACAAATGCTGGCATGGTGCCATTTAAGAGCATTTTCACAGGCGAAGTGCCACGCCCAACACCACCTATCCGCACTAGCTGTCAGACCTGCATAAGAGCTGGCGGAAAGCACAACGATCTTGATAACGTCGGCTATACAGCGCGCCACCACACATTTTTTGAGATGCTAGGAAATTTTAGTTTTGGCGAATACTTCAAAAAAGAGGCGATCGCTTACGCTTGGGAATTTGTAACAGAAGTACTAAAACTGCCAAAAGATAAGCTTTATGTAACCGTTCACGAAAGCGACGATGAAGCATTTGAAATTTGGAGCACTCACATCGCAAAAGAGAGAATTTACCGCTTTGGCGATCACGATAACTTCTGGCAAATGGGAGATACTGGACCATGTGGCCCTTGCAGTGAAATTTTTTACGATCAAGGCGCTGAACACTTTAACACACCTGAAGACTACATGGGCGGCGATGGAGATAGATTTTTAGAGATCTGGAACCTTGTTTTCATGCAGTATGAAAGAAGCGCGGATGGCAAACTAAGCCCACTGCCAAAGCCAAGCATTGATACTGGCATGGGACTTGAGCGCGTTACTGCTATCTTGCAAGGCAAATTTAGCAACTACGATAGCACACTTTTTATGCCGCTAATTAGCGAAGTGGCAAAGCTTTGCGGCAAGCCATACGTCTATGAAAGTGGCGCTAGCTACCGCGTCATAAGCGACCACATCCGCTCGGTCACATTTTTGCTAGCTCAAGGCACGACATTTGACAAAGAAGGCCGTGGCTACGTGCTTCGCCGCATCTTACGCCGTGCGATCCGCCATGGATACTTGCTAGGCATAAAAGAGCCATTTATGTATAAGCTTGTTGATAAAGTTTGCGAGCTAATGGGCGAGCACTACACCTATCTAAATGAGAAAAAAGCGGCCGTAAAAGAACAGATCAAGCTTGAAGAAGAGAGATTTTTGGCGACAATCGCTAGTGGCTTGGAGCTATTTGAGAGCGAGCTTAAAAATACAAAAGAAATTTTTAGCGGAGAGGCTGCGTTTAAGCTTTATGACACATTTGGTTTTCCACTTGATCTAACAGCTGATATGCTTAGAGAAAAGGGTCTAAAGGTCGATGAAGCGAGGTTTGATGAGCTTATGAGCGAGCAAAAAGCACGCGCAAAAGCTGCTTGGAAAGGCAGTGGCGATAAGAGTGCAAAGGGCGATTTTAAAGAGCTACTTGAAAAATTTGGCGAGAATAAATTTATAGGCTACGAAGAGCTTAAGAGTAAAAGTAAAATTTTAGCCCTACTTGATGAAGAATTTAAAAATGTAGATAGCCTGGATGCTGGCAAGGAGGGCTGGGTGATGTTTGATGTCACTCCATTTTATGCTCAAAGTGGCGGTCAGTGCGGCGATAGCGGTAAGATAATTGGTAAAGCAAATGTACTTGATACACAAAAATTTCATGGACTAAATTTATCTTTAGTAAAAACTAGCGCACCGCTAAAAGTTGGCGATGAAGTAGAACTTGAAGTTGGCAGCGATAGAGCCCAGATCGCGCGTCATCACAGTGCTACACACTTGCTTCACGCAGCCCTTAGAAGCGTGCTTGGTACACACATCGCTCAAGCTGGCTCAAGCGTCGAGGCAGATAGGCTAAGGTTTGACTTCTCACATCCAAAAGCACTTACTAGCGAAGAAATTTTAAAGGTCGAAAATTTGGTAAATGAGTGGATACTAAATGGTGCTAACTCAAAAACAGAACTTATGAAACTTGAAGATGCTAAAAATAGTGGAGCTATCGCACTATTTAATGAAAAATACGCTGATAATGTAAGAGTCGTTAGCTTTGGCAATGTTAGCAAAGAGCTTTGCGGTGGCACACACGTGAAAAATATAGATGAGATCGGATCGTTTTTCATCACAAAAGAGAGTGGTGTAAGTGCTGGCGTTAGGCGTATAGAGGCTGTTTGCTCAAGGGCTGCGCTAAATTTAGCAAGGTCATTTAGAGCTGAGCTTGATGAGTTAAAAGATGAGCTAAAGAGCACCGAGCCACTAAATGTGGTCAAAAAGCTAAAAAATGAACTAAGAGTTTTGAAAGACAAACTAAAAAATGCTAAAAATTCTCATGAGCTAGTCTATTTAGATATAAATAAAACCAAGCTTTGCGTCACAAGCGTAGATGGTGGAGATATAAAAACCTTGATAGATGAGTTTAAAAATGAGCATGAAAGTGCTGCTATTTTGCTAATCCAAACTGATGAGAGTGGCAAAATTTCTCTTGCAGCTGGAGTCAAAAATGCTCCACTAAAAGCTGGTGCTTGGGTAAAATTTGCAGCGCAAATCCTAGGCGGCAATGGCGGTGGCAAAGATGACTTTGCAACAGCCGGTGGCAAAGATGCATCAATGATAGAAGATGCGATAAAAGACTCACTTGAATACGCAAGGCAAGCCTTAGAAAAATGAGTCATTACGATATAGCTTTTATAAAATTTGACCAAGTAGTACTATTTTTGCATGTATGCTTTGTAGCTCTTTTTGTGGGGCTACAAGCCGGTCTTGTGCTTGTTGGAAGTTACTTTATAAAAAATAAATTTGAAGACAAGGAACGCTATCACATCTTACTTCACATTATAAGACGCTTTGGCATTGCGATTTTCATACTAATCCTTTGCGTGATAGCGACAAGTGTGGTTATAATTTTTGGATTTTATGATGCAAATTTGACAAATCCTATGGCAAGTGCAATGGTGGCAACAAAATGCGCAATAGAACTATTTTTGCTATTAAATTTAAGCTATATATTTTATAGATACAAAAAGGCCTTAAAAGCACTAAGATCGCATGAAATGATCGAGCTAAACGAGAGTTTGATCGTTATAATTTATTATTTTACACCACTAAATTTATTAGCTTCGCTAGCAGCTATTTATCTTGGTATAAGCTATAAGGTATTTTTATGATAACACTTGCTTCAAGCTCGCCAACAAGGGCAAATTTATTAAAAGATGCTGGCATAAATTTCACTCAAATTTCTTTCCAGTTTGACGAGAGCAAGATAGAAAAAAATGTAAAGCCTGAAATTTATGTCCAAAACGTCGTAAAAGCCAAAAAAGAGCAATTTTTAAAAGAAAATATAGGTCTTAAAAATTTACTCTTTGCAGATAGCTGCGTGGCGTGTGGGGATAAAATTTTAGGTAAAGCAAAGGATGAAAAAGAAGCAATTGCCATGCTAAATTTACAAAGTGGCAACGAATGCAGCGTCTATACAGCGATGATATTTTTAGGCGAATTTGAGCTTATAAACGTAAGTAAGACTACGTATAAATTTAAAAAATTTAACGAGCATGACCTTAATGAATACATAAAAAATAATGAGTGGCAAGGTAAGGCTGGAGCCATGACGATAGAAAATTTTAATAAAAAATATATCATCTCCCAACAAGGCGAGACCAGCACAGCCATGGGACTAAATTTAAAAATATTAAAGGCATTTTTATGAAATATATCTTGGCATTTATCTTTATAGTTGCCATTTCACTTGGCGGAGCATTTTTATATTTTTACTCACAAGTTAGATTTGATGCTTACGCTATTATTGATTATAAACCAAAGCTTACAACGCAAATTTTTGATAGAAACAACGAACTCATTGCAAATATCTTTGAAGAAAATAGAATTTACGTAAAATATAACGACATACCGCCGCGTGTCATCGAAGCACTCGTGGCTATCGAAGATACGAGCTACTTTGAGCATGGTGGCATAAACGTAGAAGCTATGGCAAGAGCTGCCATAAAAGATATCAAGGCCAGAAAACTAGTCGAGGGAGCTTCAACACTAACACAACAGCTCATTAAAAATTTAGCTCTAAGCCGTGAGAAGAAATTTACAAGAAAGATAAAAGAGATCGTGCTTGCCATGAAGCTCGAAAGCGAGCTTAGCAAAGAAGATATCATCGAAAGATACCTAAATCACGTCTATTTTGGACATGGTTACTACGGCATAAAAACAGCAGCTGAGGGATATTTTAGAAAAGAGCTAAATGAGCTAAGCATAAAAGAGGTTGCCATGCTAGTTGGCTTACCAAAGGCTCCAAGCACCTATGATCCTACAAAGCACCTTGATCTCTCGCTTAGCCGTGCAAATAGAGTACTTGAGAGAATGTATAGCATCGGCTGGATAAATGAGGATGAGTACCGCAAGGGCGTGCTTGAAGAGCCAGCGGTCTTTGACGATACACTCACAAGAAATAAAGCCCCTTACGTAGTCGATGAGATAATAAAAGAGGCTTCAAAGAAATTTGACGATATAAAAACTGGTGGCTATAAGATACAAAGCACAGTTGATCTAAATGTTCAAAAGATCGCTCAAGAAGCTCTAGTCTATGGCTACAATGAAATTTTAAAACGCGACAAAAAAGCAAATGCAGAAATCCTAAATGGAGCTATAGTAGTCACTCATCCACAAAGTGGTCAAATTTTGGCACTAATTGGCGGTATTGACTACACAAAAAGCAGTTATAACCGTGCCACTCAAAGCAAGCGCCAGCCAGGATCTAGCTTTAAGCCGTTTATATACCAAATCGCTCTTGATAGTGGCTACTCAGTTGTTTCTCAAGTGGCTGATATCGCCAGGACATTTGATATGGGAAATGGCAAAGAGTGGACACCAAAGAACTATAGTGGCGGTTTTCAAGGCTATATCACTATAAAATCAGCCATAACTCAGTCTCGTAACCTCGCAACCATAAATTTGCTAAACGATCTTGGCCTTAGCTCGGTTCGTAAACAGCTTACTGATATGGGCTTTAACGATATCCCAGAAAATTTATCTATCGCACTTGGAAGTTTTGGGATTTCACCACTTGATTTTGCAAAATTTTACTCAATGTTCCCAAATGAGGGCGAGATGGTTGAGCCAACACTTATTAAGCATATAGAAAATAGCTTTGGGGCTTCGATGGACTATGAACCACAAAGAAAGCAAGTGCTAAAACCAGAACAAGCATTTTTGATGACGACACTTCTTCAAAATGTCGTAAATAACGGCACTGGACGCAACGCTAAAATAAACGGCATCCAAATAGCAGGCAAAACCGGCACAACAAATAATAACATCGATGCTTGGTTTTGTGGTTACTCACCTGATATCGAAGCAATAATCTGGTACGGAAATGACGACAATAGCCCTATGAAAAAGATTGAAGGCGGTGGTAGAACAGCCGCACCTGTGTTTAAGAAATTTATGGAAGGCTACATTAAGCTTTATCCTACTTTAAGACGTGCATTTGAGCAGCCAGATGGTGTTTATAAAGGCTATTATAGTGGCAGTGACGAATACTACACAAACGACTCACCACTACCTCAAAATATGCCAGCAAATGACATCATACAAGATCAAGAAAACGATGGATTATTATTTTAGGAAGATAAGATGAAGGTTAAAATTTTACTTTGTTTGGTAGTTGCAAGTATTGCATATGGCACTAATCTAAATACAGCCAGCAAAAATGAGTTGATGGAACTTGGCCTAAGTAAAGGCCAGGCGTTAAACATTATAAAATATAGAAAAGCCCATAAATTTAAAAGCATCGATGAACTTGAAAAAGTCCAAGGTATTGGCTTTAACGATATGCAAAAAGTTAAAGAAAAACTTAGCATAAAAGAGAATGCAAAAGTCAAAAAGTCTGAAGCAAAAAATTCTAAAGGCAAGAAAAAGAAAAAATAATCTTATTTTTATTTAAAATTTCTAGCCATTTACATTTGAGTCCTATTATTATGGCTTTTTATAAAATAATCCACTCTTTTTTCTATACTCTTTTTCTTATATTTACAATTGTCTTTATCTTAGTTTTTGCTAGCATTTAATGAGCTTAAATTAAGAGCAAAAATTATCTCATTTTCTATAGTTGCGATAGCTACCATATTTTTATTAACGTCTAAAATTTTTATACCATTTTTTAGAGAGCATTCGAATTTAAGAACCGCATTGCTCCCATACTATCCCATCTACTCGGCTATAAAACTAGTAAAATCGATCACTCAAAAACCACTACCTTTACCTATGTAGCAGATGATGCGGTACTAGCTGATAATAAAAAGAAAATTTTAGTTTTGATAGTTGGCGAGACACAAAGAAGCAGAAACTACTCACTAATGGCTACGCCAAAAACGATACGAATAAATTTACTAAACAAAAAGATGTGGTAAGTTTTACAAATTTCTACTCATGTGGAACAGCCACAGAGACTAGTGTGCCTTGCCTATTTTCAGACTTAAAGCGAGAAAATTTTAGTAACCGTGAAGCAAAAGCTCGTGAAAATTTAGTTGATATTATCAATAAGCTTGGTATAAAGACATACTTTTTTGACAACAATAGTGGCGGTTGCGAAAAAAATAGAAGTAGTGGTTTGCGACAATCTTGATCAAAACCATACTTCAGATCATCGAGCAGAAGGTTTTGACGAAGTGATATTTGATGAGGCCAAAAAGGTCATCGAAGATGCAAATTCCACTACCCTTATCGTGCTACACCTGCAAGGCTCACACGGCCCTATCTACTACAAAGGCTACCCAAGAAAATTTAAAGAATTTACCCCAACATGCGACACTGCCGAGCTAAATAAATGCGCGCCAGAAGAGATAGCAAATACCTACGACAACACTATTTTATACGAGGACTATCTACAAAGCGAGCTGATAAATGCCCTTGAAGCAAGAAAAGATGAATTTGAAGTTACCATGTTCTTTTTTTCAGATCACGGAGAGAGCCTAGGTGAAAACGGCATATATTTACATGGTCTACCTTACTCCATCGCTCCAGATGAGCAAAAACATATCCCAGCCATCGTATTTTCAAGCGATAGCGAGCTTTTAAAAAGACTAAAAGCTAGAAAAAACGAAAGTCTTTCGCATGATTTTATATTTAGCTCAGTTCTTGGATATTTTGGAATAAAAACTAAGGCCTATGAGCCAGAATTCGATATTTTTAGGTAGTCTTAGGAATATAAATTTTAAAAAGCCAGCCCAAGCAAAAGCTACAAGCTGGCGTAAATTTAAAAGCTGATCTCTTTTATATCAGCTACTTTTAGTATCTCGCTATAAATTTGGCCGATGATAGCAATGCGATTATTTCGCACTTTCTCATTTTCAACATTTATCATAACTTTGTCAAAAAACTCATCGATCTGTGGTTTTAATGCAAATAGCGCCTTTAGCCTTGGCTCATACGCTAGGCTCTTATCGACCGCTTTAAATGCATCATTTAAGGCCTTTTCAGCATCTATCTCAAAGAGACTCTCATCAATCTTGCTAAATTTATCGTCTTTGATGATATTTGCAAGGCGCTTAAATGTAGAGAAATTCTCTCTAAAGTTTGGCTCGCTAGAAATTTTAGCAAGTGCCTCTATCATCTTAGTTAGCTCCAAGATGTCCTTTTCGCCGCTTTTTATGCACGCTTTTACGATAGAAGCATTTGCGTCAAAGAAAGTGTAAAGCCTATCAAGGATGAAATTTATAAGCACTTCAACATCAAATTTCTTGTAGTCTTTTGCGATATCTTCTAAAATTTCTTTTACGTTAAATTTCAAATTATGCGCCAAAACGATCTTTATCACGCCATTTGCCGCACGTCTTAGAGCGTATGGGTCTTTGGTGCCACTTGGGATTTTGCCGATACTAAAGAGCCCCATTAGTGTATCAAGCTTATTTGAAAGCGCCACAACCGAGCTAAATACCTTGCTTGGGCACTGTGCCTCCTCGCCGTCTGGCAAATACTGCTCTTTTATGGCTAAAACGACATCTTTATCCTCGTTTTTTGCCTTTGCGTAGTAAGCGCCCATGATGCCTTGAAGCTCGGTAAACTCATAAACCATCTGAGTTGTAAGATCGGCCTTGCTTAGCATCACAGCTCGCTCCAGCTTAGCCGTGTACTCGCCAGCTTCTTTTTTGAGTAGCTCGTCATAGTTGCTAGCAAGCTTTTTAGCCACTTGTAGCTCTCTAAGCTCTTTTTCGTAGATGCTTCCAAGCTCTTTTAGATAAGTTATATTTTTTAGTTTTTCTGGGCTAAATTCGTGCGCTAGGTCGCTTTGCCAAAAGAACATCGCATCACTTAGCCTTGCTCTTAGCACTTTTTCGTTGCCCTTGATGATGAGCGAGTAATCTTTTGTGATGGCGTTACTTACGACTACAAAGCCATTTGCGAGCTTACCATCTTTAAAGACTGGGAAGTAGCGCTGATTTTCTTTCATAGAAGTGATGATGACCTCGCTTGGCACCTCCAAAAATTCCTCTTCAAATGAGCCAAGAAGTGCTGTCGGATACTCGGTGATCGCCACGACTTCAGCTAACAAGTCTTTATCGATTTCGATCTTTAGCCCGCTTTTTTGGCTGATCTTTTCAAACTCATCAAGGATTATTTTTTCTCTCTCGCCTGCTTCAAGCACGACACCACGGCTCTTTGAGCCTTCAAAATACTCTTTTATATTTGAAATTTTTATCTTGTCATAGCTAATGCTTCTGTGTGGATAGGTTGAATCACCGCTCTCTACGCCAAATTTATTAAATTTTATAACTTCATCGCCAAGCAAACACAAAAACGATCTTATCGGGCGGATAAACTCGAACTCTCCGTTACCCCAGCGCATAGACTTGCCAAAGTTAAGACTCTTTAAAAACTCCTCAACCATCTCGCCCATTATCCTAGCAACCGGCTCACCTTTTACCTCTTTTTCGTAGTAAAGCACCTCTTTGCCGTCTATCTCTTTAAATTTAAGCTCACTTTCATCTATGCCGCATTTATTTGCAAAGCTAAGTGCTGCCTTTGTAAATGCTCCGTCTTTTAGTGCCACTTGCTTTGGCGCACCGATAAAGCTAGCTACGCTGTCAGGCTGAGATTGTGGAAATTTCTCATGAAAAAAGACCAAACGACGCGGCGTATAATAAAATTTAAAAGGGCTTACAAGATTATATTTTTCAAGTACAGCCTGCCATTTAGTATTGATATTTGGCAGCTCCCTTAAAAACGGTATCGCTGGAAGCTCCTCAACTCCGATTTCTAATAATAACTCTTTCATATTTCACTCTTTTTATTAAAATTTTCTCTTTTTTCTCTTACCATTTTTCTTACTCTCTCCTTCTCCTGCGACTGTAAAATGACGCCTCTTATCATAAAAATAAGAAATAAAACAAACGCCGTAATCATAAAAATATCTAAAATTTGCACTCTCTACTCCACAACGATTTGGTTTTCTCTCTTATAAATTTTAACTCTCGCATTTTCAAAATTATACTCGCCATCTTTTAGCTTTTTCTTGCTATAAACCCTGATCTTACCGTATGGTGTATGCAGGTAGCCTCTCTCAAGCCTGCCCGAAATTTTAGCAAAGACATCGCCACTTCTAGCTTCACTTAGTTGCGATGCATCTAGTAAATTTTCGCTAATATCTTTTGTGCCATGCTCATTTATGATCTCATAAGAGCTGACTTCAAGCGCATCTTTATAAATTTTCATTCGTCTTACTAAAACATCTAGCTCCTCGCCTACAATAACACTATTTTTAGGATCATAGACATAAATTCCGCGGTGATTTTTCGAGATAATAAAGCCATGCTTATCTTTTAAGATAACAACCACTTTTTCAATCACTGCTGGCACTGCCTCTGGGTGATCAAAAAGCGTATCCACATCAGCCGTCTTATAGTTTTGTTCGCTTGTTTTTTTATTGGCTTTGTTTTCATCTTTTTTAAAAATTTTACTCACAAAGCCTTTTTTTACTGGGCTTGGATCAGTTGAAATTTTAAACTTTAATGCAAAGTGATCTGAGTAAAGGTCGCTCTTTGCAAAGCCTTTTTCATCGACTGCAAAGCTTGGTTTAAAGACTTCAAAACTACCACTAACATAGCTTAGATCGCCATTTTCCATAAAACTAGGCGAAAGTAAAACATGATCGATTGCTCTTTTTTTGCCATGTACTGCGTGAGAATATCTATCTTTTGGCTCAATCTCTTTATAAAGATCATAAAAATTTCTCGTTGCAATGATGTCATTTAGGATGGATTTTTGTCCAAAGGGCGAGTTAAAATCACCCAAAATAATTGCATTTTTCTCTTTACCTAGAGCTGTTCTTAACGTTTTTTCAGCCTTTTTTTGCATATTTATACCATTTTTATAAGTTGGAAAGTGATTTACAAATATGCTAAATTTCTTACCTTCCATCTCAAAAACAACCTTTAAAATATTTCTCGTCTTTACGTTTGGAACTTTAAAAATTTCACTGCCACTTGGCTGCAACTTTGAAATAAGCCCGAGCCCAACAGGCGAATTTTTCTCCTTTGTAAAGCTTATAAATTTATACTCGCTATCACTTACCAGAGCTTTTAAAACCTGCTCATTTTCGATCTCTTGAAGTGCGATAATGTCTGCATTTAGTGCATTTATGACTTGTCTTGTCCTTTGTAGTTTTGAATCAGCCGCCTCGCAGTCCCACTTTGATACGCCTACTTTAAAATCAAGATACTCGCTACCATCATCTTTGCAATCAAATAAATTTTGCACATTATAAGTTGCGATGCTAATTTCACTCGCAAATGCCACTAAAATGGTAAAAAACAAAGCAAAAACTACTCTCAAATCTCACTCCTAAAGTCAAATTCAGCGATATTTTGCCTGATCGCCTCATAAGCGATAATGCCAGCACTCATAGCTAAATTTAAGCTCCTGCCCTCTTTTCCCATTGGTATGGTTATGGCGTTTTTAAAATTTATATCCATAAATTCTCTTGGCAGCCCAGTACTCTCACCACCAAAAAATATAAAATCTCCTGGTTTAAACCTAGCCTCATAGTAAAGCCTATTTGTCTTTGTGGTAGCGAAGAAAAATCTATCCTTGTGGCTTAAGTTTGCTTCTAAAAATTCTTCCAAACTATCCCAAATTTTTGGATTTAAAATTTTCCAGTAGTCAAGCCCTGCTCGTCTAACAGCCTTTTCACTCAGATCAAACACGGTGGGTTTAACGATATGTAGCTTTAAATTTGCATTAACGCACATTCTACCGATAGCTCCAGTATTTTGCGGTATCTGAGGATGAACTAAGACTATGTTAAACATAAGCTTTCTTTGCCTTAAAAAGTGTTATAAACTAGCCTATTTTAGCCAAAATGGGCTTTTAAGAGATTTAAAATTTTTGCTCATTAAGATATTTTGAGATCGCAAGCTCTTCTTTGCGTTTTATCTCTTTTGCGATCTCTTCGTTTTTAAAACCAGCTGATAAAATTTCCGCTACATCAACTTTCGCGTCAAATTTTACCTCATAAATTCCAAGCTTCTTGGCACGCTCTATACGCTCTTTATTGTAAGCTCCAAGCCATGATTTTATAGGCATACTAAGTGCTATTTGCATTAGCCCTTTATCGCTTGGCATATGCTTAAAATAAGGCTCTTTTAAGATGGAAAAATAGCTTTTTGGCAGATGCATTTTCTCTAAAATTTCTTTTGCGTCAAGCTCAAATTTGCCAAACAAAAGATACAAAAATAATCTCTCATCATTCACAAATTTTCTAGCACTCTTAAGATCACTTAAAAACTCATCATCCATAGAAATTTGCATACCAAAAATTTCTTTAAAAAGTCCAAGCTCAAAAAGATAGTAAGCTCCTTTTTCAAGATGCTTTGCGCGAAAAAATTTAATAAGCTCAGTATTTATCCTATCTCTGCTTAAAAACTCTAAACTAAGGCTTTTCATAAGAGCTAGCGTCTCATCGGCTATGCCAAAGTCAAGCCTAGAGCTAAACTGCACGCCACGAAGTATCCTTAGCGGATCTTCTTTAAATTTTTCACTATCAATGTGCCTTAATGTCTTGTTTGCTAAATCTTGCTTTCCGCAGTAAAAGTCTAAAATTTCTCCATTAAAGATATTCATCATCATGGCATTTATCGTAAAATCTCGCCTAAGGCTCGCTATTTTGAGATCGTTAATATAGCTTACTGCAAAGTCTTTGTGCAAATTTCCAGTTTTGCTCTCGCTTCTTGGAAGCCCAATGTCGTAGTTTTTATATTTATAGATGAAGTAGCTTTTACCAACGCCGCTCGCTCCAATGCTAGCCATTAGCTCATTAAATTTAGTAGGTTCAATGTCATAAACTTCGATATCATAATCATAAATTTCTCGTCCCAAGAACGCATCTCTCACGCAACCACCCACGAGATAAACACGTGAAGTAAATGGAGCAAATAGCGATCTAAAAAAGTCTAGCTCGCTATTTTTATAAATTTCATTTTTGATTTTTATCTCATTTTTTGAGCCGTCTAATGGCTTATTTTGAGAGATTTTGGAGTCTATTTTCGATATTTGCAAGGGTAAATTCTAAAAATTTTGTCGTTAGCTCAAGCCTTGAAGCAAGATTTTGTTCATTAGTTTGTTTAAGCCCTTCAAAAAGCACTTCTATGCGCTCAGCAAGGTTTGCTAAGAAAATTTTTTCTTCGCTCACCTCTCTATTTTTTATTGGACTTACTGGCTCCTCTTTTACCTCAAACACTTGCTCATTTTGTAAATTTGCCTCAACTTTTAGCTCATTATTTAGTGCATTTTCATTATTCTCTATGGCCAAAAGCTCTTTTTTTAAATTCTCTCGCTCAAGCTCTTCTTGCTTTTTATTTTGCAGTGCTTCTATTTTTTCAAGCTCAGCGCTAACCTCACTGATTGCCATTCTAGCGATATCATCAAGCTTCATAATCTTATCAACCACCTTTTAAATTCATTTATCTCTTCATCACTTTTCATCCTGATAAAAAACTCTTTCATCTGCTCGTTTTTTATCGCTCGCTCTTTGCGAAGTCCGCTCAGGCGGTTTATCGCGCTAAGGGCATCTTTGTTTGACGGATCTTGCTTTAAGATATTTTTATAAATTTCAAGTGCATCATCTTTTAGCCCCTGAGCTTCGTAGATCAGTGCTTCAGTGATTGTGTTTTTCATTTTTTGATAAATCCTGCGATAACATCGCCTATCTCGCTAGTTGAGCAAATTTCAACTGCGTTAAAAGCAGCGATATCTTTTGTTCTATAACCTTTTGCAAGCGCCTCTTTAACAGCATTTTCTATCGCATCTGCGGCATCATTTTCGCTAAATGCGTATCTTAGCATCATTGCTGCACTTAAAATGGTCGCGATCGGATTTGCTATGCCCTGCCCTGCGATGTCTGGTGCTGAGCCGTGTATCGGCTCATAAATTCCCACTTTACCGCCCATACTAGCGCTTGGCAAAAGTCCTATCGAGCCACAGACCATACTCGCTTCATCACTTAAAATGTCGCCGAATAAATTTTCAGTAAGTATGACGTCAAAATTTGCTGGCGCTCTTACTAGCTGCATCGCTGCGTTATCGACATACATAAAGCTAAGCTCTACTTCAGGATAGCCCTTTGCCACCTCGCTAGTCACCTCGCGCCAAAGCTGGCTTGTCTCAAGCACATTTGCCTTATCGACCATGCAGACCTTTTTCTTGCGAAGCATAGCCGTCTCAAAGGCGATCTTTGCTATGCGCTCGATCTCCATTTTAGAATAAACCATCGTATTAAACGCTCTATCTTCGCCTTTTTCACGTGGCTGTCCAAAATAAAGTCCACCCGTTAGCTCACGAACCACGACAAAATCAACGCCTCTTAAAACCTCTGGCTTCAGCGTGCTAGCATCCACTAGCTCATCAAAAACGATGGCTGGACGTAAATTTGCATAAGCTTCAAGCTCTTTTCTAATCTTTAAAAGCCCGCTCTCTGGCCTTAGATGTCTTGGCAAATTATCCCACTTCTCGCCACCGATCGCTCCAAAAAGCACAGCATTAGAGTTTAGAGCAGAACTAAGAGTCTCATCTGGCAAAGGCACGCCAAATACATCATAAGCTGCACCACCCATAAGCTTATAGTCGTACTCAAATTTTATCCCAAACTCAGCGCTAACAATATCTAAAATTTTTATCGCCTCATCTATGATCTCAGGGCCGATGCCATCGCCTTTTATAACGCAAATTTTATAGTTTTTCATCGCCGCTCCTTAGTTCATCTTCGCTTTTGCGTACTCGATAAGTCCGCCGGCGTTTAGAAGCTCTTGCATAAACGGCGGTATAGGGCTAAATTTATACTCTTTGCCGCTAGTTAAATTTACGACCGCGCCGTTATCTACGTCTATTTTTAGTTCGTCGCCCTCGTTTATTTCGTCCGTTTCTTTGATTTCAAGTATCAAAAGCCCCGTATTAAAGCTATTTCTATAAAAAATTCTCGCATAGCTTTTAGCTATCACCGCACCTGTACCGGCGGCTTTAAGCGCGATAGGAGCGTGTTCTCGAGAGCTACCGCAGCCGAAATTTTCGCCCGCTACGATAATGTCGCCCTTATCTATCTTGGCGCTAAAATTAGGATCGGCGTCCTCCATTATATGTTTTGCTAAGATATTTTCGTCGGAAGTATTTAAGTATCTGGCGGCGATAATTATATCGGTATCGATATTGTCGCCGAATTTCCAAACTTTATTCATCGTTTCGCCTTTTTTAAATTTTCGAGATTTTAGCCAAAAGTAGCTAAATAATTCATCAAACGGCGAATAAAATTTGCGGCCCAAACGGCTAAAGGGCAAGGTAAAGGGCGCTAAACGCCCCTTTTATTTTTTTAAATTTAAAGAGCACCTGCCCAAGAATTTACACGCCGGGCAAAAACCCGTAACGCCGATGATAATCGGGATTAAACCGATTAACGCCCAGTAGCTCTCGTAAAAATACCAAACCGCTACCGTAAAAATCAGCCCCAGTACAACCCTAATAATTCTACTTTTTACGCTTACCATATTTTTACCTTTTCTTGAAAATTTTATAAAGCGGGCAGTAACCGTAATATCCCGTTAAAAGCGGAATTAGTCCGACCGTCCACAACCAGCAGTCGCAAATAAATCCGAAAATAAAAAACCAAATCGCCGCTATAATCAAACGTATAGTTTTATCTAAAACGCTCATTTTATCTCCTTTAAGCTAAAGCTTTTAGCATTCCGTTCATAACCATAGGTTTAAATCCGTAAATTTTAACCAGCCAACTCATGTAGCTCTCTCTAGTAGCGCCGAAGCACTCTAACGTCGGAGCCGTTCCCTCCCAGTCGAACTCTACCATTATAGCCTTGCCGTATTTGGTGATAAAAGGGCAAGCCGTATATCCGGTAAATTTCTCGCTAGGTTCTCGTCCTTTTATCGTGTCGGCTAAATTTTTAGCCAAGATCGGATACATTTTCCTAACGCTAGCCCCCGTTTTGCCGGACGCAAATCCGCAAATATCGCCGATACCGAATATATTTTTAAATTTTGTACTTTGCAGGCTGTATTTATCGACGGCTAGAAAATTTAGCTTGTCGGCCTCTTTGGTTAGGCCGGCGCGAGCTAAAATTTCGCTTCCTTTTTGCTTAGGCGGCAGGTGAAGCCAGTCGTATTTTACGTCGATTAGCTCGGACGCGATTTTGTCTTCGCCGTTTTGCCTATACGCCGTCCAAAACTCGAAAGTAGCGGCATTTGAGCTTTTATCGACGGCTACGATTTGGTGGCGAAGATTAAATTTTATCTTTCTTTTTATCATTATTTGAGTCATCGCCGCGGCATAAGTCGGATCGCCGAAAAGCTTGCCGCCGCCGACGTAAAGATTAACGCTGCCTTTATCGCGGTTGCCGGCCAACCTCAGCCTATCTTCGCTCATGCAAGTTACTTTTTTATTAGCGCCGCTGCATTTCATCGGGGTTTTTTGATCGCAAAATACAGCCGAGCCGCCGTTTTGAGAGATTTTTTTCATCAGCTCGTTGCTCTTTACGGCGCCTTGTAGGGTGTAGACGGAGGATATATTGCCGCTCGTATCGTTAATATCCTCTAAGCTCAGCCCCTTAACGGCTTCAAAATCGTATTCCACGCCGCTTGCTACGATTAGATAATCATACCCAAGCTCGCTCCCGTCGTCTAAGACGAGCAGATTGGCTTCGGGCTTTATCTCCGATACGTTTTTGCGTATCCACTCGGTTCCTTGCGGGATATAATCCACTTTTTCGTAAACGACGTCGCTAGCTTCGTAAATTCCGACGGCGATTAGCGTAAAACCCGGCTGATAGTAAAATTTCTCGTCTTTATCCACGAGAATTACCTTGGCGTTAGGCATATCTCTTCTAAGTTTAGCCGCCAACGCGATACCGCTAAGTCCCGCGCCCATTATGACGATTTTAGAATTTATATCGTCGTTTTCGTCGCCCGTTGCCGAGCAACCGCTCATACCAGCGGCTAGTCCCGCAGCCCCCATTAGCTTTAAAGCGTCTCTTCTTTGCAGTCCTTTCATAAATTCTCCTTTCAAACGAGTTTATGAAATGCTACATAAAAAAGGCCGCTCTCTCCGTAACAAAGTTACCTTAAAACGAGAATCTTAAGAAACAAGCCTTATTTCGCCGCGGCTTTGCGTTATTTGCCCGCTTCTCTCAAGCTCTTTTAGCACCCTAGATACCGCTTCTCTAGCGCTTCCTAGATGATTCGCCAGCTCTTCGTGAGTTATTTTTATAAAATTTTCGTTTAGGTTTTCGATGCTTTGGGATAAAAAATTCATAATCCGCGCCGAAAGCGGCGAAAACAAAGCCTGTTCCATAACGTTTATCGTTCTGGCAAACCGATCGGCTACGATTTTTAGAGTAAAATTTAAAATGCTCGGATATTTTTCTTTAAGAGGTTTGTAAATTCGCGCCGGAATAACGATGATCTCGCTATCTTGCTCGATTTCGACGCTTACTTTATTTTCTAGCGAATTTATAGAACACGTATCGCACAGCACGCAACTCTCGTCTTTAGTTAGTCTAAATATCGTTATTTCCTTTGCGCTAGACGACACGAACGCCCTTAAAACGCCTTTTAGTATAAGGATAAATCCTAAGCAATCGTTTCCGGAGTAAAATATATCGCCCCTTTTTACGGTTTTTAGATACGCGTTAGCAAAGATCGCATTTAGATCCTCGCTTGCTAGATCGAAATTATTCGTAAACCTTTCGCGCAAAATTTCTTTTAACTCTTCGCTTAGCATTTTACCCTTTCGTGACTTCGTTACAAAAATTTAACCTTATTATAGGTAATATTGCATAAAAATTTAATACAAAAAGAAAAACAATGCACGACGTTAAAAAAAACGACTCGCAAAGCAAAATAAAATCGCTTCCGATTATGCTTTTTGCCGGTACTATGGGGATTGGAGGGCTTTGCGCGGCTTATAAGAAATTAAGCGAGATATTTGATTTGCCCGGTGAGATATTCTCGGCGCTTAGAGCGCTAGACTGCACGGTATTTTGCCTACTTTCGGCGTTTTACCTCTTTAAGCTTTTAAAATTTAAAGAAGAAGTAAAGGCCGAATTTTCGCACCCTATAAAGATAAATTTTTTCGGCGGATTTATCATCTCGCTTTTTCTTTTAGCTCTAGCCTACAAAGACGCGCCGCGACTATACTACTCGCTTTTTTACGCGGCTTTAGGCTTGCAAACGATTTTTACGCTTTATGTAATTTCTTTTTGGATCGACGAAAAATTCGATATCGCGATGCTAAATCCAGCATGGTTTATCCCCGTAGTGGGCAACTTACTAATCCCGATCATAGCCGAAAAATCTCAAGCGATCTGGTATTATTTTAGTTTGGGGCTATTTTTCTGGATTATTTTATTCGCCGTTATATTTTATAGGCTAGTCTTCTGCGATAAGTTAGCCGACAAATTCGTTCCGACGCTAGTCATTAAGCTAGCGCCGCCGGCTATGGCGTTTTTGGGATACGTAAAACTGACCGAGCGATTCGACGCTTTTGCGGCGATACTGCTTAATATAAACGTGTTTTTCGCGGCGCTTATACTTTTTTCGTATAAAAGATTTATTAAACTCAAATTCGCCCTATCGTGGTGGGCTTTTACCTTCCCGACGGCCGCTAGCTCCATAGCGTTTTTAAAAGCTTACGAAATTACGCAAAGCGATTTTTACTTAGTTTTAGGCGTCGGCGCTTTTGCGGCTCTAGTCGCTTCGATTTTGATAGTCGGGTTTTTAACGGTTAAATCCATAATAAACGGCGAAATTTTTTCGGAAAAATAACCTTAGCTCAAAAATTTACTTTAGTAATATTCGTAGTTGATTTCTAGCTTTTTATATAGGCCGATTTCCGTTATGTCGCCGTTTTCGTAGTATTTGTCCGCGGGCTTAAATTTGACCGAGGTTTTATGCGTCAAATTTCCCCGCTCGTCCCTGCTTATATCTTTAAACTGCAAGATTTGCCCGATTTTTGCCTCAGAGCCGAAGTAATTTACCGACGTATACTCCATCTCGTCGCCGTTTGCGGCGTAGTAATAAATCCATTTTGAGTTTGGGGCTTGCGTGATTTTTTCGTATTCGCCGTTTGGCTTGCGCTCGAAGCTTATCTCTATGCCGTTGCGCGGCTCCATATTATTTCTATCCGCGTTAAAACGCCCTTTTCGTCGTAGACGTAGCTATCGTCCGTCACTAGCGTCCCGCCGGAATACGCCGCCCTAGCGATCATTTTGCCGTCCTTGCCGTAAGTAGTTTTCTCCGTGCGGGGGTAAAATCTATCCTCCACGTGCTGCTCTTTGGCCGTCGCGACTAAATTTTCGCCGTCAAATTCGTATTCGTAGAGATAAACGGCGCTATCTTGATATTTTTTGCGCACTAGCCCGTCTTTGCCGTACTCAAACAAAACCGAGCTGTTTGGCGCGCCGTTTATATGCTCGGTTTCTTGCACTATATAGCCGTTTTCGTTAAACTCCGTCCGCTTTACGCGCGTATTTTCTAGCGTCCCGGAGCCGTCCGTAGAGTATTCGTACTCCGTAGTCGTCATGCTCTTAACCTCGCCTTTTAGCTCTCTTTTGCTCCAGTCGTTTTGCGGTAAAACGGCCGAGTTTAGATAGCAAACCGCCGATGCCGCCGCTAAAATAGTTTTTAAAATTTTCATTTTTATCCTTTTTCAAATCACGCAAATCCTAGATTAGTTTAGGCTAAATTTCGCCTAATTTAGCCTAAAAGGCGGCAATACCGGTAAAATCCTAGCTTTTACGAGTTTAAATCCGCGCCTGAAACTGACTTAAATTTTTAAGCAAGTCTGAGGCGAATTTTCATTTCGGCAGTTTATTAACTTAAGCTTCGTTTGCCTTTTTTAAAATTTCTCTCATCTCTTCTTCGCTAAGCGGCTCAACCAGTATATTTGCGGCGTCTATGAAGCGATATTTTTCTTTTGGTAAATTTGCCATAAAGGCATTGTATTCGCATTCGCCGAACACGTGCGCGTCCCTATCGTCTACGCCGACTACTAGCGTAAGTATCCAGCGCGAGACCTTGCGCTCTCCTAGAACTTCTTGCGCCTGCCACGAAGGAGAGGGGGCGTAAGGCAAGATAGTCGGTAAATTTTCGCTAAGCGTATATGCGCCAAAAATTTCGCTGCCGTCTTTATCTTCGTATAAATTCTCTCTTGCGCTATAAGCGTCAAGATACTGCACCCGCCTCATCATCTCATCAAATTTAGCCGCAGGGCTAGCGCTTGCAAAAATTTCATCTATCATAACCGCATCAAACGCCACGTCACGCTCCAGGCCAGAGATATAAAGCATTTGATTTTTCTCTTTTGCGTCCTTTAGAGCTTCAAGTCCCCACATTATGTCGGCTTCATAATCAAATTTTAAAATTTGCTCGCTATCGTAAATTTCTTCATTGTCGCGTTCTATTTTCGAGCCGGTTTTGGCTGAAATTTTAGAAAGAAACAAAATCGCCGTCTGCCAGTCGCCAACGCCGCTTGGAGTACAGACCCGAACGATATATTTGCCGTCTTCGTAGCTTAGCTCAAAGCCGCGAGCGCTCTTTTGCCATACGCCTGCAATCATCACGTTTTCGTTTAGCGAAAGCTCGCTCGGCTCGTCATTTTGGCTATTAAAAAAGCAAAATCCCTCTATAAACTCTGAAATTTCGCGCTCGCTTAGCGCCTTTTCATATCCGCCGAAAAGCTTCTTTTTGTTTTTTATCTTAAATGTTACGCTCATAAATTCTCTTTCGCCTACTCTAAAACGTCATCACTTGATCGCACTGCCTAACCCACTCGGACAAGATATCCATGCTGCCTTTCACTTCAGCCTCGAAATAAGGCTCTCCCGCATGCAAACCACACCTCGTTTGGCAGCTACCGCAAACCTTTAACATAGCGCCGCTAGCGTAAAGCTCCTTTAACATCGCTACTAGATCTACGTCGTAGTCTTCCGGCTTTTTGGTGCTATTTCGCGCAAGATCGACCGCGTCGTTCATTAGAAAAATTCTAACCTCTTCGCCTTTTTCTTTTAGCGTTTTAGCTAGCCTTAATGCGTTGTAAGCATTATCGGTACCGTTGTATGGTTGATTTGTAAGTATAAATAGAAATTTTTTCATCTTTTTCTCCTTTTGCCAAAAATGTAGCGCAAACCGAGCAAATTTTAGCCAAGCTATATAAAAAGAGGCTAAATTTATCTAAAAAGTAAAAGTACGCCGATCGTGCAGACGATAATGGCGGTGCAAATTTCAAGCAGCCTTAGGTGCGTTTGTAAAAATTTCTTTAGCATAGCTCCGCCAAGCGCATAGATATTTAGCGAGCAAAACTCGATGAAAACGAGCGTTGCCGTGATCGCGCACATACGAGTTAGGCTAAAGGGATCTTCTTTATCCAAAAATGTAGGCAGTAAAACCGAGAAAAATATCCATGCCTTTGGATTTGTGATGCAAACAATGAGGCCGTTTATAAACATCTGCTTTTTGCTTGGTAAATTTGAGACGTTTGTTATGCTAAGCTCGCCCTTGCCAAAAAGAAGCATTGCGCCAAGATAGAGCATATAAAGGCCTGCGATGATGTTTAATGCCTTAAATGCGTACTCAAAATGATGAAGCATCGCGCCCACGCCAAGCATACAGCAAAATGCCACGAAAGCAAGCGAAAGAAGCTGCCCGGTCATCATAATAAGCGAGTGCTTATAGCCAAAGCCCATACCGATACTCATCGCATAGGTCATGTTGATGCCTGGCATTAGCGAGATAGGAGCAAGAGTGGCGAAAAAGAGTAAGAAGTCCATAAAAAGCCTTGAAATTTAGCTAACAAATATAAAAATTTAAGCTATAGATCAGATCCAGCGATCAAATTTATAGCTTAAATTTAAAAGGCGGACTAAGCCGCCTCTTTTTTAGTGAGTTAAGAAATACTCTTGAATTTTGGCTTTGTCGCTTGTTTTTGTAAGTGCAAGCATCAAAAGCACTCTAGCTTTTTGCGCGTTTAGATTATCGCTTGTTAAAAAGCCGTATTTTGCGTCGTCTACTTCGCCGTTCATGGTCGTCTCGCCACTTCCTACACGTGAGTCGCGAACTACCACTACGCCAGCTTTTGAAGCCTCGCCAAGTGCGTCAAGTACGCTAAAGTAAGGGTTGCCGTTGCCAAGACCAGCGCTGATGATGCCTTTTGCGCCGTTTTTAACAGCTATTTTTACAAAGTCAGGATTGTCATTTGCGTGAGAGTAGATGATATCAACTCTAGGAAGTTCTTTTACGCCCTCTAGGTCAAATGCTGATTTTGCCGTGTGTTTTCTGATCGGATTCATATAGTATTTTACGTTGCCATAAAAGACTGTGCCGATTTTGCCGCTGTTTGGTGATTTAAATGTATCAACGCCTGTTGTGTTGGTTTTGGTTACCTCTCTAGCAGCGTGAATTTCGTCATTCATAGTAACCACAACGCCCTTGCCTACACTATCTTTGCTAATAGCTACATTTACAGCGTTAAATAAATTTAGTGGGCCATCTGCACTTAGTGAGCCACTATTTCTCATTGCACCTACAAGCACGACTGGCTTGTCGCTTTTAACGACTAAATTTAGAAAGTACGCCGTCTCTTCCATAGTATCTGTGCCGTGAGTAACGACGATACCATCGGCTTTGCCGCTATTTAGAAGCTCATTTATTCTATTAGCAAGCTTAAGCCAAACTTCGTTGTTCATATCTTGTGAGCCGATATTTGAAATTTGCTCGCCTTTTATGGTAGCGATCTTGTTGATATCTGGCACGGCTGCGATTAGTTTATCGACTGTAACAGTTCCAGAAGTATAGCTCGAATCAAGCGATCCTGAGCCACTTCCTGCTATCGTTCCACCAGTAGCTAGTATGTAGATGGTTGGCTTAGCAACCGCTAAAGTAGCACCTAAAATCATGAGTAACACCGCCTTAAAGATTAAACGCATTTTAGCTCCTTTGCATTAAAATTTGCAAAGTAATTATAATGCCATTTATTTAAAAAAATTATTAACTTCCAAATTTTATATTTATTTAAAAAATTCTTATCAAAAACATATAAATTCCGGTTGAAATAACTATGCTAAGAAGGGTATTTTTAAATTTTAAATGCATCAAAATAGCTGTAAAAACCGCTACTATCTCGCTTAAACCGTAAGGAAATTCGCTAAATTTCGTATCTTTTAAGCCGTAGCAGACCAAAACGACCATTATCATCATGCCCATATGCTTCTCAATGGCGTCTAAGTAAGGGTTTGGCTTATAGTTTTTCAGTACATAAAACGGCGTTGCTCTCGTTATAAAAGTAGCCAAGGCGCTTAAGAGCACCGCCACAAAAAGTACCGTCTCGCTTGAGCTTACACTTATCAAATTTTATCCTTGAACAAAAGCAAAAATACAAAACAAAGCGCCATTGAGCCAACAAGCACAAATTTGGCTGGAAATAGGCTCACTCCAAGCACGCCAAAAAATGTCGCCGCAAAGAGCACGCGGTAGTTTTTATCATTTTTAAACATTTTAATCACAATAACTATAAAAAGTGCTGTCAAGCTAAACTCAAGCCCTTTTGTATCAGCCTTTATAAGATCGCCAAGTATCGCACCAAGCAACGTTCCAGCCGCCCAGTAAGACCAAGAAAGGATATTTAGCCAAGTAAAGACAAAACTTCGATCACTTGCCTCTTTTAGTCCCGAATTTTTAAATATCGCAAAGGTCTCATCTGTTAGCAAAGCGATGTTTAAAAGCCTAAATTTGATCCCGCTATACTCTTTTAAAAGTGAAATTCCATAAAAAGTATGGCGTAAATTTACTAGATAGCTCACGATAAATACCTCAACGTAGCTCGTGCCAACGCTAAAGAGCGAGAGCATCATAAACTGCGCCGCGCCGCCGTAGGCAAGAGTGCTAAGAGCGACGGAGATAAACGCGCTAACGCCCATGCTCTTTGCCAGCACGCCAAATGCGACGCCAAGTGGGAAATAGCCCATAAAAATAGGAATAGATAGTTTAAAAACGTAGTTAAATGTCAAATTTTTACCTTCATAAAAAGCCGAAATGTTAGCAAAATTTGAAAAATTTAGAGTAAAAATGGAGCTAATTTTATAAAATAATAAAAATTTATGGAGCCAAAAGATGAAAAAAGTAATTTTAATTTTATTTTGTGTTCTATTTTCTTGGGGTAAAAATTTTGATGCCACTAAGCTTGAAAGTGAATGCGCTTTAAATAACGTAGAAAGCTGCACCGATCTTATATATATCTATTTTAATAAAAATGAGCGCGATAAAATGTCAGCTATGGCAAACAAGGCCTGCGAGCTAGGCAATCCACATAGCTGTCTATTTTTAGGAAATATATATCTACAAAAAGACACCCTAGCACAAGAGAAAGAAGAAGGGCTTAGGCTTTATAATAAGGCTTGCGAACTAAAAAATGCATTTGCTTGCTACACCCTTGCACTCATCTACGAAGCTGGAGATGCTGGTATATTGCAAGATAAAAATAGAGCAAAAAACTACTACAAAAAAGCCTGCGAGCTTGATTTGGAAGAAGCATGCAGTAGCTTAAAAATTTCTCAGTAACTTTTATTCTTGCTCCTAAAAGCAGAAATTTTAGACGAGATGTGCCAAATTTTAATTTAGAGCCCAAATTAATGCGTCTGTTTTATCGAGTCCTTGTCTTTTGGCGTTTTGTTTAAAAAGTAAAATACCTCAAGCGTAAAAGAAAGCAGTATAAGCCCAACGATAGCTAGAGTCGCGTTCATACTACCTACCTTTTAAGCCCATTTACTATTTCAAGCATCGAATCACTCGTAGTTATCGCCTTTGAGTTCGCCTCGTACGCACGCTGACCAGTGATAAGATCGGTCATCTCTTCAACCAACTGAACGTTACTCATCTCAACAAATCCTTGTCTTATCGTACCAAGTCCGTCAAGTCCTGCCACACCTACCACAACATTACCGCTAGCACTTGTTTCTAGATAGTTGTTATCGCCCATTGAGTGAAGCCCGGCTGGGTTTATGAAATTTGCTAGCTCGATCTGACCTATCTGAGCCATCTCTCTCTCACCTGCTTGGAGCACTGACACGGTGCCATCTGTGCCGATAGAAATTTGCGTCGCATTCGCAGGCACGGTAATCTGAGGGATTAGCTGATAGCCATCGCTATTTACGATCGTACCGTTTGCATCAAGCTTAAATGCGCCATTTCTAGTATAGGCTGTCGTGCCGTCAGGAAGTTGAATCTGAAAAAATCCATTGCCAGCTATTACCATATCTAGGTTGTTGCTAGTCTCTTTAAAATAGCCCTGAGAGAAAATTTTATTTATCGCTGTTGGGCGTACACCAAGACCCACTTCGATGCCTGTTGGGCTTGTGGTAGTCTGGCTTGTAGCCGTACCTGCATACTCCATGACTTGATACATAAGATCAGCAAATTCAGCCCTATTTTTCTTGTATCCATAAGTATTTACATTTGCGATGTTGTGTGAGGTTACGTCTATCTGCGTCTGCTGAGCTATCATACCAGTGGCCGCAGTGTAAAGTGATCTCATCATAGTTTTATCCTTTTATTAAGCTTTTAGGGCTAGTTTTTGAACAGCATCTTGGTTAAGATCGTTCATGTGACTTGTCATAACCTTTTGATACATATCAACTAGGCGCTGGGTTTCTATAAGACCCACCATTTCTAAAACTGGATTTACATTTGACATCTGAGCATATCCTTGCATCACGCTATCAGCTTCTTCAAGTTCTGTGATGTCGTCAAAATTTCTACTCTCAAAGAGATTATCTCCGACCTTTTTGAGATCTCTTATCTCTCTTGGCTGAGCGATAAAAAATTTAGAAAATTGATTGTTATTTGAGTATAAATTTCCATTTTTATCAACAGTTAGCACCTCGCCTTGTGGCACTTGGATACCTCTTTGACCAGGATTTTGTGCCTCGTAACCACTTGGCAGCACCTTATAGCCTTCTTTTGTGACGATGTATCCGTCGCCGTCAAGGCTAAAAGAGCCATTTTTACTAAGTTTTACGCCATTTGGAGTATCAACTAAGAAAAATGCGTCATCTCTTTTTATCGCAAAGTCAAGTGTGTTTGAGCTGTATTTAAAGCCACCAGCACTAAAGTCGGTATACTCTTCGCTCACTTGAGGTACACGATCAAGCGTTCTATTTAAAAATTTAGCTCCATCTTTTGTGTGATTTTTAAGCGGAAGCTCATCTTGTGTCTCTTTAAAAATTCTTGCAAAGTCACCGATAACCACATCGTTTCGCTTGTAGCCGATCGTATTTACATTTGCAAGGTTGTTTGAGATCACATTTAGTCTGTTAAACTGCGTTACCATGCCAGCAGTGGCTTGATAATAACCATTTTGCATGCAATTTCCTAAAATTAATTATTGTCACGGTTTTTAAAGCAATAGCTGTTCCAAAATTTTAATTTTTTAACTATTAAATATTTCATAAAGTTTAATAAATAATTTATTTATTTAATGTTAAGATTCGCGGCTTTAATATAGATAATGACTATTAAAAACAATAAAAATACAAAAAAGGACACATATTATTATGAAAAAGACTTCACTAGTTGTTTTGCTTTGTGCTGGCTTAAATTTGTTGGCCCAAGAAAGTGAGAATATAAAAGAAGTTGAACTTGGCGGAGTAGAGGTAACTGCGGAAGAAGAAAACGTAAAGAATAAAAAGATTAGTGAAGTAAAAAAGACGGCAAGCGAGCTTACTAAACAACAAGTAAGCGATACTAGAGATATGGTGCGCTATGACACTGGTGTCAGCGTAGTTGAGACTGGTCGCTTTGGTTCTAGCGGATATGCTATAAGAGGTGTTGATGAAAACCGCGTGGCTATCAGTATCGATGGACTTAATCAAGCTGAAACACTTTCATCACAGGGATTTAAGGATCTCTTTGAAGGATATGGAAATTTTAATAATACAAGAAATGGCGTAGAGATAGAAAACATCCAGCAAGTAAATATTACAAAAGGAGCAGATAGTATAAAAACCGGCTCAGGTGCACTTGGTGGCTCTGTAATGTTTGAAACAAAAGATGCTAGAGACTATCTTACAGAAAAAGACTGGTTTTACGGCTTTAAAGCACAAAAATCATCAGCCAACGATGAAAAACTATTTTCTCATACGATGGCTGCACGGGCAAAATGGTTTGACATACTCTTTATCACTACAAAAAGAGATGGTCATGAGATGAAAAACTGGGGATACAATACATACGATGATAATGTGCTTGGCAAGGAAAGAGAAAAACCGGATCCTTATACCATAAATACAGATAGCAGGCTATTTAAATTTGGTGTAAATTTTAATGAAACGAACCGTTTTAGCGTAGGAATCGATAGAAGCACAAAAGAGACAGTAGGCACTGACTGGTCGTATAAATTTGCTCTTTATACTGGCGGTATGTTAAATAACGTACGTTACAGCACCGATGTAAGGCACGTAAATGATAAAAACAAACGTGAAAATATCTTTTATACATATGAAAACTACGATGAAAACCCACTTTGGGATAGTATGAAGATAACTTATTCAAAGCAAAAGATCCAGCTAAAAGCAAGGACTGATGAGTACTGTGATAAAAACGACTGTCAAGGCCTACTAAATCCATCGGGATTAAAGTTAAATAACGAAGGTAAACTAGTGGACAAATATGGTGGCGACCTACAAATGAGACAAGTAGAAAAAGAGCCTTGGCCTGGAGCTGGCTTTACTTTTCCTCAAGATATTGTATTTGACAGTCATGGAAACGAAGTAGATGAAACATTCTATGGAAGAACAAATCGCGGAGCAGATAAACTTCTTGTCGATTGTAATCAGTATGATTGCTCTAAGCCTTTAACACTTTTTAATAAGACAACCAAACGATATGAAACCTACAATCTAACTCCGCAAAACATGCCAGATGGCAATGGAAAATATGCAGAGCTTACTCCAAAAAATAGATTTGAGGAACTACTTTTGCCAAGTAGTCCAGGATATCTTGAAAATAACTGGAAAGATAGAGATCTAAATACCGATACAAAACAGCTAAATTTAGATGCAACAAAGGAATTTAGCATACCTAAAATCAAAATGGATCACGCCTTAAAATACGGTGGGCTTTATAGCCAAACAGATAAAAGTATGGTAAATAGGCAAGGCTATGAGGCACACAATAAGGAATGGTGGGCAAAATATTTCTTTGGTATGGCAAATAAGGGCACAGGCTTGCTACCAAATTTTCAACCAGACAAGTGTATGCCTCACGGTGGAAATGATTACAGTACACTTTGCAGACATGAAGATAATAAATTTAGCTTCTTAATACCTGTCAGGACAGAGACATTGGCAGCTTATGTAGGCGATAGTGTATCTTTCACTAGATTTTTAAGCTTTGATATAAACCATAGGATTGACATGATAAAACACAATCCAAACTATATACCGGGTAAGACACCAAAGCTACCAACTGATCTTTTTGCTGGTGTTTTTATACCTTTTACTATACCGCCTGGCTCTAGCGCAGAAGAAGTAAAAAGGATAAAAACTAAAAATGCTGAAGAAAATGCACGTTATCTGGCAAGCCAAAAAAGAAATTTTATGCATCATTCCTATTCATTTGCAATAAATTTTGATCCATTTGAGTATATAAGACTTCAGGCAAAATATGCAAATGGCTTTAGAGCTCCAACATCTGATGAAATTTATTTTACTTTTCAGCATCCTGATTTTACGATATTTCCAAATTTAGCCCTTCAGCCCGAGATCGCAATGACAAAAGAATTTGCCCTAACTCTTCATAACTCACCTAGCTTTTTTACAATAAATCTCTTTCAAACTGATTATAAAAATTTTATCGATCTAAAGTACATCGGTCGTGGCACGTTAACATACGGAAATGCTGGTAGTAGAATGCCAGTAGAAAAATACCAAAACGTAAATAGAGCAAAGGCTCGCGTAAGAGGTGTTGAACTGAGTGCAAATCTAGACTTAGAGCAAGTTTATAGTGGACTAAGTGGCTTTAATATCGGCTATAAATACCTATATCAAAAAGGTAGAATGTCGGTAGATGAGAGCGGCAAGCTAGACGCTCCAATGAATGCCATCCAGCCAGCAAAATTTGTCTATAACGTCGGATATCACACAAGAAATGATAAATTTGGAGCAAATCTATATATGACGCACGTAAAAGCAAAACGTCCAGAAGATACTTACAATATCTATGCCAAAGACGATCCAGATGCAAAAAATACTTATGTTAGATATGTCAGTAATACATACAGTCTATTTGATTTTGTAGCATTTTACAGACCGATGAAAAATTTCACATTTACAGCAGGTGTGTATAACATCACAGATAGAAAATACACAAGCTGGGATAGTGCAAGAAGTATAAGAACTTTTGGCACAAATAATATGGTAAATAAAGAAACTGGCAGGGGCCTTGCTAGATTTTACTCACCTGGTAGAAATTTCAAGCTAACATTTGAAATGACGTTTTAATAATTTTATAGCTACCGCAATTTTAGACTTTTGCGGTAGCTTTGTATAGATAAAATTTCACTGCTTTGATACACTTTTTACAAAATTTGGGTATAATCCACTTTCTTTTAAACAACACTTAAATCACAATTAGACGATTCGAAAGGAAATTTATGAGCGCCGCAAAAGACTCTTTTTCTCAGATAGAAGAGCTTTTCGCTGAAAATGCAAAAGGCTTTTTGACATACGAAAAATTAGTAAAATTATTAGACAAAGCTCCGACTGCTACGATAGTAAAAAAGATAGAACAACTAGCAAAAACAAATAAAGTCCAGCTCATCACATCTGCTGAGGCCGCAAAGCTTAGAAATTTAGCTGATGCTAAAAAGCGCCAAGAAAACGCTCAAAAAAGTGATCAAGATATCGACGAAGATCTCGATCTTTCAGGCGAAAGTGACCTTTTAGAGTGGTCAAGATCTGATAGTCCTGTCAGGATGTATCTAAGAGAGATGGGTCAGATCGCACTTCTTACAAAAGATGAAGAGGTAGAGATCAGCAAAAGAATCGAGCTTGGCGAAGATATCATTATCGATGCATTTTGTTCTGTGCCATTTTTGATCGATTTCATACTTGACTATAAAGAGCCGCTTATCAACAGAGAGCGCCGTGTAAAAGAGCTTTTTAAGAGCTTTGAAGACGAGAGTGAAAACGAAGAAAATGAAGATAGCGAAGACGATATAGACGAGGAAGATGAAGAGAACGAAGAAAACGAAGCTCCTAAAAAATCAGCCAAAAACGATAAGCGTGCTGAAAAAGTTATAGAGAGTTTCAAGGCCCTCGAAAAGGCAAAAAAAGAGTGGCTAAAGACTGCAAACAAACAAGATAAAGTTGAGAGCGACGATACAGCTTCAAAGATGACTCTTGCATTTAAAAAGAAAATTTTAAAAGAGAAGCTAATGGATCTTGGCCCAACAAGCAAGTTAATTAGCGAGATCGTAAAATCAATGGAAACAGCACTAAAAAGCGACGACGAATTTGACAGAGAGCTAAAACGCTTGGAGTATCGCTTACCGATGTTTAGTGACGAGCTTAAGAAAAATCATAAAAGCATACTAAAAGATATCATCAAGCTTAGTAAAGAAGAGATCGCAGCTCGTGTGCCAGAAGCTACAATGGTCTCAACTTATGTTGAGATCAAAAAGCTATTTACTACAAAAGAGGCAAGCAAGCAAGGCTTTGATCTTGAGCCAACAAGGCTAAAAGAAATTCTAGAGCAGATCAAACGTGGAAAGAAAATTTCTGACGAGGCAAAAGCTAGAATGGCTAAGTCAAACCTCCGTCTAGTCGTAAGTATCGCAAAACGCTATACAAACAGGGGCTTGCCGTTTTTAGATCTCATCCAAGAGGGCAACATCGGTCTTATGAAGGCGGTTGATAAATTTGAATATAGAAAAGGCTATAAATTTTCAACCTACGCCACATGGTGGATCCGCCAGGCTATTTCGCGTGCGATCGCCGATCAAGCAAGGACGATTAGGATACCTATCCACATGATAGAGACGATAAATCGTATCAACAAAATAAACCGCAAATACCTCCAAGAAGAGGGAAAAGAGCCTGATGTGAGCGTTATCGCAAAAGAGGTTGGACTAAGTGTTGATAAGGTAAAACAAGTCATCAAGATCACAAAAGAGCCTATCAGCCTCGAAGCTCCGATCGCAAACGAAGAGGATGGAAAATTTGGAGATTTTGTCGAGGATAAAAGCTCACTTTCTCCGATAGAGCAAATTTTAAAAAGTGACCTTAGAGAGCAGATCGACGATGTGCTTTCACAGCTAAATGAGCGCGAAAAAGCAGTTATTTCGATGAGATTTGGCTTGCTTGAGGATGAGAGCGACCGCACACTTGAAGAGATCGGTAAGGCTCTAAATGTCACTCGCGAGCGTGTTCGCCAGATAGAAAGCTCAGCTATCAAAAAACTAAAACACCCAAAAGTTGGTAGAAAACTCAAAAACTACATCGAAGGCTAAAAGCCTTAATCTAGCTCGAATTTCACACAAATTTGAGCTAGAAGCTAAAATCAAAATTTTATACTCACATTAAAGCAAATATCTCCCACATAAATTTTAGTTGCAAAAGCAACAAAGCTAAAATCTACAAAGCTAGTTGACTTTTAAAGCATATTGTTGTAGTAAATTTTAGCTTTCTATTCACTAGCGAGAATGGATTATCATCTCATAATCACATCACACTCACTAATGAAAATAAAAATTTACAGGATCATTAAAAATTTTAGAGCAAAAATAGGCACAAAATGAGTTTAAATTTTAACCCCTCTAAATGCTTCCTTTGCGGCTTTCACATCAGCCTCATCTGGGTGCGTTTTGGCTCGCTCCCATCGCTCTAGTCGCTCAGGCGTTAGAGCAAATCTCGGATCATCAGGCATAGCTTTACCAAGTTTTTTTAGTTGCTCTATTACTTCAGGGGCAATCGCACCTTGACAGATAAACGTGCGCAAAATTTCATTGCCATTTTGCATAAATAGCTCTTTGCCTTGATCTATAGCCTGCGTGGCATGCGCACTTGGCACATCAGCACCAAGGGTTATAAAAAAGCCTACTTTTTTATTTTTTACACTTTGAGAGATAAATTTTTTAAATTCCTTCTCTGGCGAGCCCTGATCTATATAGTATCCAAGCGAGATAAAGTCAAACTCACTCAAATTTATCTCACCCACATTAGCAAAATTTATCGCCTCACAGCCAAGCTCACCAGCAATAGCCTCCGCTATCTTTTTTGTATTTCCACTTTTTGATGTATATATCACAATACTTTTCATAAAAACTCCTTCTTAGAAATTTCCATCACTGCATTTGCGATAGAATTTCCCCAAAATACGCCATCTTTTGTAAAATTTAAAGAGTCGCTTTCGATTTTTAGATATCCACTTTCCTCACATTTTTTAAAAAGATCCATAAGCTCATTGGCACACGTCTGGCTCACAAATTTAAAAACACGCTCAAGGCTTATTTGCGGATACTGAAAAAGATTTACAAATCTATCAAACTCCATCTGCCTAGCAGTCATGCGACCCATAACTTTCATCTTTTGACTCATATTATAGATACCAAACTCCCCTAGCCTGCCGCCAGCGCCTTTTCCAAGAGGCAAGACATCAGCACCCACGTGAGATAGTCTTATATATTTATATTGGTCCCTACCCTTTTTGGCCACCTTTGTATACTCTAAAATTTCATAGTCACCTTGACTTAAAATTTCGTCTAAAAATGCGTGGTGCAAGCTTCTATCAACCTCCACATCGTAATAATCCTCGCTTATGGTCTTGCTAAGCACTGAGCCATCTAAAAACTGAAGCGAATAAAAACTCGCACTGTCAATGCCGAGCTCACGCACTAGCTTAGCGTCTCTTACTACCTCATCTATGCTTTCATTAGGATAGTTATATATGATATCTACACAAAGCATTCCGTTAAATTTCTCACGCAGATCACGTAGATGTTTTACGGCTCCATCTGAACTATGTGTGCGATTTAGCAGCTTTCTGCCAGCCTCACTAAATGTTTGTACGCCAATACTGTATCTATTTACACCAAGCTCGTTTAAAAGGCGAAGCTTGCTTATATTTAGATTATGAAGCGTACTTTCTAGGCTAAATTCACACTCAGGTAAGATATTAAAGCTACCCTTAAGTGCGTTTATCACCTGTTCTAAGTGTCTCTCTTTTAATATCGTTGGGGTGCCGCCACCAAAATAGACACTACCTATTTTCTTGCCTTTTAAGTAGTTCGTGGCGGAGTATTTTTCTATCTCGCTTAGTAGAAATTTTGTATACTCATCAAGCTCATCCTCAAGCTTTGTCCTATTCATCGAGCAAAACGAGCAGATGTTATCACAAAACGGCACATGAATGTAGATCACCCCTTCATTTTCATCTGGCGCACTCTCTAAAAATTCCCATAACTCATCTTCACTCACCATATCAGGTCTTTTTGAAGGAGCTACGCTATGACCTTTTATACGTTTGTTAAACATTTATACTCACTTATTAAGCATGTTAAATAGCTCATTTGCGGCCTCATTTATGCGAGGTGTACCGCGCAAGACAAGACTTGATGGGACGTTTAAAATTTTAGAGTTCTTGGCTGCACTAGTTGCTTTTAGCACTGGATTTTGCGATAAAAAGTCACTACCATCTTTCATGCCTACTACTATTATGAAGTCTGGATTTTGCGCTAGGATAAATTCATTTTGAACGATCGGCATCGCTCCAGCTAGGCCACCTGCTACGTTTTTCATACCAAATTTAGTAAACATGTCCCCAGGCAAGCTAGCATTGTTAAAAGCAACTAGTGGGGTAGCTGCATAAACGCCTAAAATTTTCTTACCGCTTAAATTTGAGTTTTGAAATTTTAAAAAGTCCTGCTTTATCTTAGCCACAAGCTCGCCAGCACGCTCTTTTTTTCCTGTGACATCGCCCATTTTTTCTATATTTTTGCAAATATCGTCTACACTATTTGCCTGCATCGTAAGTGTCTTTATACCAAATTTAGCAAGGTCGGCGTTTACACCATCAGAGTGAAAGCTCGTAACTACAAGATCAGGCTTTAGCTCGACTATACGCTCTAAATTTGGCTTTGTATAAGTGCCAACGCTCTTTAGCTTTTCCGTCTTATCCTCAGGCCAAATCTTACCAAACTCAAGAGTAGAAATAGCTGCGATCTGATCTTCAGCCTCCAACATATACATCATCTCAACCACTGCAGGATCGAGCACAACGATATTTTTAGCACTTAGGCTAACACTGCCAAAACCAAGCAAAAATGCAAAAACTAAAAATAATTTTTTCATGAAATCTCCTTTAAAATTATCATTTTGGTAAAACAAATGGCATATCATTTTTATATATGATATCTGCCTTAAGGCCATAAATTTCATCTAAAATTTCTGGATTATAAAGCTCTCTGACACTCCCTTTGTGAGCTATCACACCACCTTTTAGCATTAAAATTTCATCACATATCAGTGAGGCCAAATTTAGATCATGAAGCACTGCTATGGTGACTAAATTTAGCTCACGAGTAAGATGCGAGCAAAGCTTTAACACCTCTATAGCATGGCTTAGATCAAGGGCTGATGTAGGCTCATCAAGAAGTAAAACTTTAGGCTCACTAACTATTGCACGAGCAAGCAAAGCTCTAGCAAATTCGCCACCACTTAGTGAGTTTGCCACTCGGTCTTTAAATTTAGCGAGCCCAAAAGTCTGCAAAGCCTCATCAACTAGGGCAATGTCGTGAGAGCTATAACCGCTAAAAGAGCTTTTTAGATGAGCATATCTACCCATCAAAACAAGCTCAAAAACGCTTAATGGCATCGTAAGTGCGCTTTTTTGAGGTACAAAACTAGTCGTTCTCGCAAGCTCTTTTGTGCTGTAGCTTTGTACATCTTTTTCGAAAATTTTGACAATTCCAGCACTTGGAGAAAGTAAATTTAAGATACATTTTAAAAGTGTTGATTTTCCACATCCATTAGAGCCCAAAAGACCTATAAATTTTCCACTTTTGGCAGTAAAGCTTATATTTTTTAGCACACTTGTTTGCGCATATGAAAAGCTTAAGTTTGAAACTTCTACACTCAATGCACACTCCTTTTTAGATAAAGCGCTAAAAATAGGAAAAATGGCGCTCCAAAAAACGCACTAATAACGCCAACTGGCACTTCAACCGGGCTTAAAACACTCTTCCCCACTACGTCACAAGCTAGCAAAAACGCTCCTCCTCCAAGAGTAGAAAGCGGCAGTAAAATAGCGTTGTTTGAGGTATTTAAAAGCATTCTAAAAGAGTGTGGAATGATAAGCCCAACAAAGCCTATCATGCCGGTAAATGCGACTGAAAAAGCGACCGTGAGCGAAGCTATGACAAGCAGACGCTTTTTAAGTGCATCGACATCTATACCAAGGCTTTTTGCCTCGTCTTCCCCGCTTAAAAGTATCGTTAACTCAAAGCGTTTTAGATAAAAATATATCATGCAAAAGATAAGCGGAACAGCGATGATACCGACCTTTTGCCATGAAGCAGAACCTAAATATCCCATCATCCATGCCACTATCTTAAAACTATCTTCACCAATAAGATATGTCGCAAAACTCGTAAATGCCCCTAGAAATGATGAAAAAGCAATACCAATTATAAGAAGTGTAGCAATAGAGCGACTACGGTTGTAAACTCCAAAAATAGCAAGGGTAAGCAAGCTAGAAGACAAAAAAGCAAAGATACCATAATAAATTTCAGATATACCAAGAAGATATGCCACTACTGCTCCAAATGTCGCAGATGCGGCTATACCGATGATATATGGGTCTGCAAGCGGATTTAAAAAGACACTTTGCGTTACAACGCCTGAGCTTGCCAAAAGCATGCCTATAATCAGAGCCATTACAAGCCTTGGTAGTCTAATATCAAACAAGATGGTCTCTTTCATCTCGTCTATTTTGTTATTAAATATAAAATTTAAAATCTCACTCATGCTTATGTCAGAACCGCCTATACTAAGCGAGATAAAAGAGAGCAAAACAATGAGCATAATAAGCAAAACGGCAAGCTTGGTACTACCCTGCATAAATTTCCTTTTAATACAAATGGCTAAAAACAACAAAAAAGCATAAAATAAGCAGAAAATATAATTTTTAAATAAAAGATATAAATTTTCTAAAATATTATTAACTCGTAATTTTAAAAAAATAAGCTTAATTCTCGCTTTAAAAATATTAATGATAATTTTAATCAATTTTAAGTTTTCTTTAGTATGATTTTGCGATTTTTAATTTTATTTTTATAAGGAGAACAGTTTTGAAACAAAGAGCATTAAACCACATGAATAAGGATCATTTGGATATAGTGATCGAGTTTTGTAAGAAATTTAGCGGCGTAGCTGAGCCTACAAATGTCAAAATGACTGATATAAACGAAGATGGTATGGAAATAACATGTGATCAGGCAAAAACATTTGTACCATTTTTAAGCAAAGCAGGTGGAGATGGTTTTAGAGAGTCGATCATCGAGCTTTATATGAGCATCAAGGGCGATACAAACAGCTCTAGTGTGCAAGGCGGAATGATGAAATTTATAAATAGCTTTAAGACTGTTGTGATCTCAAGCATTCTTGACGGACAAGCGGTTTCGTCGTATTCACCTTTCATAAAAGAAAACGATGAGTTTTATATCTGCATATCATCAGTAGCAGATCACTACCACTCAATAAAACAAAACCCGGATAAAATTTCACTCCTTTTTATTCAGGATGAAAAAGACGCAAAAAGTCTATTTGCTCGTGTAAGAGTAAGCTTTGAAGCTAAAGCTGAGTTTATGAGCGACAGTGCAAGAGATAAATTTATATCAAAATTTGAGAGCGCCTTTGCAAATGAATCAGCACTTGCATTTATTAAAGAGATGAAAGACTTCTATATAGTAAAACTTACCCCAACAAAAGGTAGATATGTAAAAGGCTTTGGCGCAGCATATGACACAGTAGGACTCCAAGTTGTCGATAGTGGTAGAGTAAACAACCCTCACACTAAAAAATAGTCACTTTTGTAAGACCGTTTGGTCTTACAAATTTATACCTCTTAAAATTTATTTTTTGCGTTGCTATAAAAATTTAAAAGACACAAGCCGTGATATTTTTGCTTGTTATCATAAAAATGGTTTGGGTTTGCCCGAACTCGAGAAAATCTAGCATCAAAATTCCTCAATATGCCTATACCTATAATCTAAACTATAAACATATTTCATCCAAACAAGATAGAATCATTATAAAAATTTATTAGAAACTAAAAAAGAATTTACCGGTGTAAGACCGGTAAAAATTTATTCAGCTAGAAGTTTATCTAGTTTTGCGACCAAGCTCGTAGTATCATGAGCTTTGGCTAAGCTCGCAGCATGTAGCTTTAAATTTGCTTGTAAATTTTCTTCCAAGCTCTTTGCGATGTCGCTACTATCAAGGTTCTCTACACTATTAGTATTTGCCACACTTCTTGCGGCTAGAGCATTTATACCTCTAAATACAGCATTTTGTGTTGATCCGATCTCTGAGCGAAGTGAATTTATATTTTTTAAAATTTCACCTGTATTTGAGCCGTCATCTTTGACATTTAAAAGAGCATTTGTGCCCAAATTTATATTTTTTGTACTCTCGCCTGTAAAAAATCCAAGCTCAGCATCAAATATGTTTTTGCCGTTAAATTTAGCCTCTTTTACGCTATCATTCATAGCATTTCTTAGTGCGTTGATTTCGCCCTTTATGCCTTTTTGTTCATTTGCTGAGAGAGTAGGATTTGTAAGCTTACTTGAAAGCTCGCCTATTCTATCTGTACTTTTACTTAAATTTAAAAGCATTGAATCAGCGATTTGAAGCATACCGATCATGTCGTTTGCATTTGCCAAACCTTCGTTCAAGACATTTGTTTGCGAAAGCAAACTCTCTGCGATTTGTAAATTTGCACCTGAAGCTTTGATCTCGCTGTTTGCAGAGATAGCATTTAGCGCTTTCTTCTCGCTATTTTTTGCTTGATCTAAATAATAGTTTCCTGAAGCCTGGTTTGCAGTATAAGTTCCTAACTTCATAACAACTCCTTTTTAATAATTCGCTATGGATTCTACTATAAATTCTATAAAAAGTTGCAAAATCTCTATAAAATCCATTTTTCTTTACTCTTCTAGCCTCACTGCAACTGATTTTTTATGAGCGGTTAGTCCCTCAGCTTCAGCTAGCTGCATGCATGATTTGCCAAGATGCATGATACCTTTTCTACTCACTGAAATGATCGAACTTCGCTTCATGAAATTTTCAACTCCAAGCGGTGAGTAAAATCTCGCACTTCCGCCAGTTGGCAATGTGTGATTTGGTCCAGCGATATAATCTCCCATCGCTTCAGGCGTAAAGTGTCCAAAAAATATAGCGCCCGCATGAGTCACATCATAAATATAACTTAAAGCATCGTTTGTAGCGATCTCTAGGTGCTCAACAGCAAGCTCATTCATGAGAGCAAAACACTCTTTTAAATCTCTTGCCACTATTATTGCAGCTTTATTTCTTATGCTTGCACTTGCGATCTGCTCACGTTTTAGTGTCTTTAGCTCATCTTCAATGTGTCTTTGCACAGCCCTTGCAAAAGCCTCTACCGGTGTTATCAAAAAGGCACTTGCGATCTCGTCGTGCTCGGCTTGTGAGAGCATATCGATAGCTATGTGGCGAGAATCGGCACTATCATCAGCGATGACACCTATCTCGCTTGGGCCAGCGATCATATCGATATTTACGTCACCATAAACTAGCTTTTTAGCAGTCGCTACGTAGATATTGCCAGGTCCTGTGATGACATCTACTTTTGGCACCGTTTCGGTTCCGTATGCCATCGCCGCAATGGCACTTGCACCGCCTACTTTAAAGGCTGTCTTTATGCCACAAAGGTGCATTGCCGCAAGAAGCAAGGTATTTACCTTACCATTTGGCGCTGGAGTGCACACTACAATCTCTTTTACGCCGGCTACGATCGCTGGGATTGCATTCATAAGAAGTGAGCTAGGATAAGCTGCTTTACCACCTGGGATATAAAGGCCAGCGCGGTCAACCGCTGTGTATTTTGCGCCAAGCAAGATGTCATGCTCATCTTTATATGTCCAGTCACTTGGTTTTGTGCGTTCATGATAGCTTTTTATCCTATCATGAGCTAATTTTAAAGCTACTCTTAGGGCGTTATCTAGCGAATTATAGGCAGCCTCCATCTCTTTTACGTCGATTATTATGTCGCTTTTACTTGTAACGCTAAATTTATCAAATTTAGCTATCTGCGCAAAAAGTGCACTATCGCCATCTTTTCTTATCTCATTTATTATGCCTGCAACTACTGGCATTACAGCACTCATGTCATTATCACTTCGTTTAACCAGCTGTAAAAATTTACTCTCAAAATCAGCGTCACTACTATGAAAAAATTTCATTTATGCTCCTTTAATTTTAATTTTCTATCATATCTTTGTCTTTGTGTAATGTTACCTAAAATTCCGCCCTGGTGGATATATAAAATTTCAGCTCCAAGCTTATCTAAATTTGCAAAAAGCGTGATAAAGCCAACAGGGTCATACACTAGGTCAAATTCCACGCCGCTTTTGCACACTTCAAGCCAAATTTCATAAAGCTCTTGGTATAAATTCCCAAAATGATACTTCCTTGGTGGATTTAAAATTTGCACTTTACTATTTTTGTCTAGCTCATAAATTTGCTTTTTTAGATAGTCGCCATCCCCCACGCAAGGAGTTGTAAAAACCCTAAGATCGGTATGCTTTGCCAGGTAGCAAGCGCTAGTGCCTGTACCAGAAGGCAAAAAAATATCAGGCTTTATGCCGCTTTTTTTGCTCCACTCATTTATCTCGCGTGCTTGCGTGATAAAGCCAAACTCAGCCTCGCTCTGCGCCACGCCCTCATTTATAAAGAGCGCATTTTGGCTTCTAGCTAGATCTTTAACAAATTTCTCGCGTTCCTCTTTCACAAAAATTTCCATGCCATTTTCAAGTGCAAATTTGAAATTTCCAACCGGATTTTGCTTTAAATTTGAGCTTAGATGAGAGACGACGTAGTAAAATTTAAGTCCCTTTATCTTAGCAAAAAGGCTTAGACTATACATCGCATTTGACTGGCTTGAGCCGTAAGATACAATGGCTTTGATGCCACCTAGATCAGCGTTTAAAAAATACTCTAGCTTTCTTGCTTTGTTGCCATTAAACTCGCCTAGCAGATCATCTCTTAAAAGCCAAAATTCTCGCCCTCTTAAGCAAATTTTATCAATCACTCTTAAACTCCAAAAATTTCTCTATCTCGTTGATAGCCTCTTTATTTGAGAGTGAAAATTTGATCTCTATGCGTCTTGAAGCGTTCTTGTCCTCGGCTCCGTCTTTAAAAACTAGCTCGTTGTAGCTTCGGCCACTTGCAACAAGCAGCTTTCTAAGTCGAGTATCGTCACTAAATGAATTTATAAATTCCATCACCGCGTAAGCTCTTTTTTGTGAAAGCTCTAGGTTATAAATATAGCTTCCATCGCTATCTGCAAAGCCTTCGATTATGATTTGATCAATGTTTGAGGAGATCTCTTTATCATTTAAAAGCACGTCGAAATATTTACTAAGCGTGGCCTTTAACTCCTCTTTGACCCCTTCTTTTAAGACTGCACTGCCTTTATCAAAAAGTACTGAGGAGCTAAGCTTTAACGCACCCGAGTTTGGATCGATCTCGATGCTTGAGCCTAGCCTATCCTTTAGGGCTGAGATCACTTTTACTCTGATGCCGGTTAAATTTTTTACCCTGTCACGAGTGACGTTTAGATCCCTTAAAAGCTCGTCATATCTAGCCTCTCTTTGGCTCACTTGCTCAAGCAAAAAGGCGATCTTGGCTAAATTTTTCTCACTGCTTTCGTTTGCGTCGCTAAGCGCTCTATCTTTTGATGAAATTTCATCATTTAGCACGATCATCTTTTGATTGAGATCAAAAATGCTGGCATTTAGCTCTTTTATGCTCGCATTTGCATCTTTGTTTTCATTTATTAGCTGAGCTAGCTTTTCTTTTAGAGCGTCTATTTGGATAACAAAAATTTCATTTGATTTTTTCAAATTTATATTTTCGTCGCTTATCTTTGAAAGCTCTCTTTTTAGGGCGTCATTTAGCTCTTCAAGGGTGAAATTTCTACCCTGGGCGTCTTTTAAATTTGCCAGTGCTGCGATGATGGCTTGCTCTTTATTTTCAAGGGTGTTTTGAGTTAGGACGTATTTTACGACGACAGCACCGATAAGTAGCATAAAAACAAAGAGCAGACCCGCCATCAAGTCCGCGTACGAAACCCAAAAGCTCGATTGATCCTCGTTATTTTTGTTTATTTTCATTGCACTAGATTTTCGATTTTTTCTATTACAGAATTTGCTTCTTTATCGATCTCGTCTATGTTTTTCTTAAGCTCAGCTATGAGGCTCTCGCGCTCTTTTTCACGCTCCAAGCTCCTGCCCTCTTGCTCATATGCGGCTTTAAATATCGTCGCACTCTCCACGAGCGAGGCTCTAAATTCCTTTAGTGCGTCGTTTTGCTCTTTCATAAGTGAGTAAGAAAATTCTCTTAAAACCTTGTCAAAGCCCTTGATAGTCTGCTCAAATTTAAGCTGGCTCTCTTTTGTGGCGTTTAAATTTCTACTAAAAATTTCGCCAAGTTTTGCATGCTCGGTTAAAATTTTAATCTCCATATCTTTAAAGGTGTTAGAGAACGCGCTTACTGCCTTTAACATATCAGAGTGGATTTTTACAAATTCATCTTGTTTTAGGCTAGCTTCATTTAGCATTTTTAAATTTGCGCTAAGCTCTGCCTTGCTTTGATTTATGATATTTTTCTCTATTTCACAAAGCTCTTTTAGTTTGTCAAATTTTTCATTTACCTGATCGTTTAAATTTCTTAAAAATTTATCATCAAGCACCATTTTAAAGGCGTCGTGACTATCTTTAAAGTAGCTAACAGAGGCTTTCATGAAATTTGCATTTAGCTCATTGTCCTGCCAGAAAAACTCACGGCTTAGCTCTTTTTGCTCGCTGTAAAATTTCTCAAATTTACTAATGCCGATCTTTTCAAAAAACATCCACCAAAGCGCTAAAAATATGCCATATATCGATACATAAAATGCCGTAGCCACGCCGTTTAGCAGTATAGAAATCTCTTTTTCTAGGCCGTTTGCGGTGCTTGAGCTAAAGCTTGGCATAGAAATAGCGATACTGATAAATGTACCCAAAATTCCAAGCATAGGAAAAACTACTTGGCCGATGTTTGCGAGGTTGTCATTTCTAAAATTTCTTGTATAGCTCTCGAAAAAATCTTCAAATTTAGCGTTTGCCTTTTTGACATTTGAAATTTCAAAAAGGTGAGCGATGATAAATTCTTTTAGCCTTATCTTGTAGTCTTTGGCATTTGCTAAGAAATTTGAGTAAGCGACCAAAGCACTGTGGCGAGAAAATACAAAAGCGACAAAGAGTATAGCGCCCATCATCACGATGGTGTGAAGCTTCATCTGAAAATTTATAACGCCAAGATACGCTAGTATCGCCAAGATGTAGATAGCTAAAGGGATAAAGATAACTTTAAAAAAGACAAAGAAAGAGTGAGCTTGGCGCTCTTTTGGCACGCTTAGCTCACTAAAATCATTTTGATTTTGCATAGGATTAGTTCCTATTTAGGCAGTTTAAGTCGCTAAAAGCAGTCTGAAGACGCTTAACCATGCTCTCCTCGCCACTTCTTAGCCATTTCCTTGGATCGTAGTATTTTTTATTTGGCTTATCATCGCCCTCTGGGTTGCCGATCTGCCCTTGCAAGTATGCTCTATTTTTAGCCTCATACTCACGCACACCGTCCCAAAATGCCCACTGTGTATCGGTATCAATGTTCATCTTGATAACACCGTAGCTCACAGCATTTTTGATATCTTTTAGCTCGCTGCCACTACCGCCATGAAATACAAAATTTACAGGCTTGTCACTTTTTGTGTTAAATTTCTTAGCGACATAGGCTTGTGAGTTTTTAAGAATTTCTGGTCTTAGCACGACATTGCCCGGTTTATAGACACCATGAACGTTACCAAAACTAGCTGCGATGCTAAATTTATCGCTTATCTTACTTAGTCTTTCATAAGCAAGCGCGACATCCTCTGGCTGAGTGTAAAGAAGTGCGTTATCAACGCTTGTGTTATCTACGCCATCTTCTTCGCCGCCAGTGACGCCTAGCTCGATCTCTAGGCTGATACCAAGCTCGCTAAGCTCTTTTAGATACTTCTCGCACGTGCTTAAATTTTCGTTGATATTCTCTTCGCTAAGATCAAGCATGTGAGAGCTAAAAAGTGGCACGCCGTGAGTTTTTTTATACTCATGGCTTGCTTTTACTAGCTCATCTATCCAAGGCAAAAGCTTTCTAGCAGCATGATCAGTGTGTAAAATGACTGGCACGCCGTAAACCTTGGCAAGCAGATGAACATGCTTTGCTCCAGCGATCGCACCAAGAACAGCTGCGTTTTCGCAGGCTTTACCAGCGTAAAAACCTGCACCGCCATTACTAAACTGAACGATAACAGGCGAGTTAGCAACCTTTGCCGCTTCTAAAACAGCATTTACTGAGTCGCTGCCTACGACATTTACAGCAGGTATTGCAAAACCTTGCTCTTTGGCATAAGCATAAAGTTTTGTTACGTCATCTCCGCTTAAAACACCAGGTTTTACGATATCTAAAACGCCCATTTTATCCTCCAAATTTTATTTGTATTCTATCTTTGCTTTTTGGCGTAGAGCTTCACTTTTTTGTCTAACAGCAGCTTGGAATTTCTCCATTTTTACAGCTTGCTCGATCTCCGCTTTTGCTTGCTCAAAGCTTACAGTGCCAGCAGCTTTGCCATCTTCTTTCAAAATAACATGGTAACCAAACTGAGTTTTAACTGGCTTAGTTGAAACTGTGCCATTAGCCATTGAAAATGCTGCGTCTGCAAAAGGTTTTACCATTTGGCTTTGACCAAACCAGCCAAGCGCGCCACCATGTGCTGCTGAGCCTTTGTCGATTGATTTTTGGCTTGCTAGCTCTGCAAATTTCTTTGTTAGCGCCTCACCTTTTAAATTTTTAAGTTGAGCGATGATGTCGTTTGCTGTTTTTTCATCTTCAACTAGGATATGCCTTGCTTTTGCTTGAGCTGGCTCGTTCATACTTGCTTTATTTTTATTGTAAAAATCTTTTAGTTCGTTATCACTTACTTTTATGCCATCAAAAAGCTTTCTCATATAAAGCTCAACTGCAATGCCTTCTTGCGCTGCTTTTACGGCTTTGATGTACTCTACATCTTTTTCGATACCGCTTGACTTAGCATCTTTTAAAAGAAGTTTTCTATTTATTAGATCGTCGATAATACGTTTTTTCTCATTTGGTTGAAGCTTGCTAGCGTCAAATCCTGGCATAGCTGCTGACAAAAGGCTTGAAATATCGCTATCACTTATAGCATCACCATCAACTGTTGCAACTACTGCTGCATTTAGAGTAACAGCTGCTGCTAAACTTAAAACTGCTGGAAACAAAAATTTTTTCATATAAATCCTTTAAAAAATTGATTTTATGGGCAAGATTATATCAAATAAAGCGATAACTTTTCATTTAACTTAAGAAAATAAGGTAAAATACGAAAATGAGAACAAAAAAAGATATTTTAGAGATAAAAAGAAGACTTTTAGAAGAGTTTAAAGACGCCAAAAGTGAGCTTAAATTTAGAAATTTATATGAGCTACTTGTCTGTGTCATGCTCTCAGCCCAGTGCACTGATAAAAGAGTAAATTTAATAACTCCGGCTTTATTTGAAGCGTATAAAGATGTCTATGAGCTAGCTAGCGCAAATTTAGCAAGCCTAAAACTAATGATAAACTCGTGCAGCTTTTTTAATAACAAGGCTGTAAATTTAATCAAAATGGCAAACAGCGTGGTTGAGCTTTATAACGGAGAAATTCCGCTTGATGAAGAGAAGCTAAAAGCGCTTGCTGGAGTTGGACAAAAGACCGCTCATGTCGTGCTTTTAGAAGCTACAAATGCAAATGTTATGGCTGTTGATACACACGTTTTTAGAGTGGCGCACAGACTTGATCTTAGCCATGCAAAAACGCCAGAAGCTACTGAAGCTGATCTTAGCCATGCCTTTAAAACAGATCTTGGTAAGCTTCATCAAGCCATGGTGCTCTTTGGACGTTACACCTGTAAAGCCAAAAAACCGCTTTGTCATGAGTGTATTTTAAATTGTCTTTGTAACAGCAAGGACAAGATTATTTAATTTTCTCAAGCTTTGCTAGAAAATTTTTAGCATCTATAAAGCCGATAGTTCTAAGAAATTTTAGCTCATCGCCACCATTAAATAACAAGAGCGCAGGCGGATCAATAAGTCCAAAATTTCTTAGCATCTCATCATTTTGTGATCCGCCATTTGTTACATCGATACGAATAAGTGCAAAATTTGCCAAAGCATTCATAACGTCAATATCTTTAAAAGTGATCTTTTCTATCTCTTTGCAGCTTACACACCAATCAGCATAAAAATCTACTAAAACGGGCTTGGTTGAGTTTTTTATTACCTCATTTAGTTCATCTAAATTTTTAACGGAATTAAATTTTAACGCACTATCAATTTTTGCCAAATTTAGTCCAGAAAGTGGAGAAAAAGCCTCCTTTGAGCCTAAAAATGAACCAACTATTAGCATAACTGAATATATAAAAACTAGGATAAAAAACGCTTTTTTAAACTTAGCCCAGCTTTGCTCTGCTACTTCAAATGCCCCAAAATAAACTGCCATAAAAACGCCTATAATGCCATATCCTAATAGCTCAAAAAATTCTCCAAGCACACGCGCAAGGATCCAAATCGCCATGATGAGCATCAAAAAACCAAAGAATTTTTTCACTTCATCCATCCAACTACCAGGTTTTGGCAAGAGCTTTCCAGAGCTTAGCCCAATAATAAGCAGTGGCACTCCCATGCCAAGCCCCATGACAAAAAGCATAATGCCACCATAAAAGATATTTCCACTTTGAGCGATATAAAGAAGCGCGCCCGCTAGTGGTGCTGCAACGCAAGGCGACACAATGAGAGCTGAGGCAAAACCCATAATAAAAATTCCAACATAGCCTGAGCTATTTTGCGATTTTTTACTTATTAAATTTTCAAATTTTGCTGGCAATTTTATATCATAAAATCCAAACATGCTAAAGCTTAAAACGACAAAAATGGCTGCAAAAGCGCCAAGTACATAGATGTTTTGCAAAGCTCCTGCGATACCAAAACCAAGTAGGCTAGCTGCAACTCCAGCTAGTGCATAAGCTAGGCTCATCGCGACAACATAGATAAATGATAGTAAAAAGCCTTTTTTTGCATTTAAATTAGCACCTTTTGAGACGATTATGCTTGAAAGTATCGGTATCATCGGAAAGACGCAAGGTGTTAGTGAAAGCAAGAGACCATAACCAAAAAAAGTAAGAAGTGAGATAAAGAAATTTTTATCTCCAAGCCCATTTGCAATATCTTGCTCGCTAGAAAATTCTTCAGCAAAGCTGTCGGCATCGTTTTTTTGCTCTTTTTTAAAAGTGGCGATGCTAAATTTTCCAGCTTGGTCAGTTATCTCATAAATTTTACTTTGTGGACGGTAGCAAATGCCGTTTTTAGCACAGCCTTGATAGTTAATGTCAAGTATTGCTTTGCCATTTGAAAGATTTTCTTTTACTAAATTTAATGGGATAAAAATCGAAAAATCTTTTGGATAAATTTCATATTCTCCCGTATTTTCACTACTTGGCAAATTTAATAGCTCATTTATCTTTTTGCCAGCTAGCTTAATCTCAAAACTCTCTTTATAAAGATAGATATTTTCACCAAAGTTAAACTTCACTTCAACATTTTGACTATCAACGCTTGGAGTTAAAACAAAGGCTTTGCTAACATCTAAAACCTCGGCAAAAAGCGAGCCTGCAAATAAAATAATCGAAAAAAGAAATTTTAAAAACATACTAATCCTTGCTAAATTAAAAAAGATGATTTTAGTCTAAATTCTTAAATTTATTCTATTTTATTGTAAAATCGTGAAAATATGTGAAATTTTAAAGGAGCAAAGATGTCAAAAGACAAAAAACACCAAAAAAGCGAGAAACTTGGCTACGAGGAAGAGCTTAGACTGCTTCAAATTGAACTTTTAAAATTTCAAAATTACGTAAAAGAAAAAGGCCTTAGAGTACTTATGCTAATGGAAGGGCGCGACGCAGCCGGTAAAGGCGGAACGATAAAACGCTTAACCGAGCATCTAAATCCAAGAGGTTGCCGTATAGTAGCGCTTGCTAAGCCAAGTGATGTCGAAAAAACGCAGTGGTATTTTCAAAGATATGTGACTCATCTACCAAGTGCTGGAGAGATCGTGATCTTTGATAGAAGTTGGTACAATAGAGCTGGCGTTGAGCCAGTGATGGGCTTTTGCACGCAAGAAGAGCATAAAGAATTTTTACGTGAAGTGCCAAAATTTGAAGAGATGATCATAAACTCCGGCATAATTTTCTTTAAAATTTATCTTTCAATCACAAAAGATGAGCAGAAAAAACGCTTCAAAGAGAGACAAAATGATCCGCTAAAGCAGTTTAAAATTTCACCCGTTGATCAAAAAGCGCAAGAACTTTGGGATCAATACTCTATCGCTAAATATTCTATGCTTCTTGCCTCTCACAATAGCATTTCACCATGGGTCATCGTCTCAAGCGATAACAAAAAAGAAGCTAGGCTAAATGTCTTTAAATTTATCCTAAGTCACGTTGAATATCCAAAAAAGATAAATGACTACTTGGAATTTGACAAAAACGTCGTAAGAGACGGAAGTGAAGAGATAAAACGCATAGAAGAAGGGCTAAATAAAGACAAGTTAAAGAGTATCGATTAGAGAATTTTTAACTTCTAGCTGGCGATTTACTTAAATTTGCTAGCTAAACTTTAAGCCCACCACATTACTTTTGCTAAAATGACCATTATTAGGCAAAGCACTAGAGCTATTAAATGTGAAAATTTACCAAATGGATCAGGCTTTTTTAAAATAACTACATTAAAAACAGAGATAAAAGTTACAAGGCACATTATGAGTAAAACAAAAATTTTTACAAGTAGTAGCTTTTGAAAGTTGCTTTGCCACCAGCCAAGCTCGCCTCCAAAATAGTCTTTTGCCATATAAGCACCACTTATTAAAAGCAATAAAAATGCCGTGCCAAATACCTTTGCACTTCCTTTTGTATAGGCTTTTTTAACTATTTCAAGGGTTTTAGTATCAACCGTTTTTTTAGCAAACGGATATATGCAAACATCGAAAAATACGTATCCTATAAATACAATGGCACAAATTAAATGAGTAATCAAAAAAAATAAATACATTTTTTGCCTTTTTTGTTTGGCATTATATAAATTTTAACTATTTAAACTGCTTATTTTGAATCAATTTTAAGAATTTATGAAGATAAATTTATAAAAGAGCAAGGCAAGCGCCCTGCTCTAGGAATTTTACTCGACTTCAGCGTCTATTACGTCGTCGTCTTTTTTGTTGTTTCCGCCGTTTGCTCCAGCATTTTCATCTTTTTTATACATAGCTTCTGCTAGTTTGTGGCTAGCTTTGCTTAGAGCTTCTACTTTAGCATTGATTTGCTCTTTTGAAGAATTTTCATCTTTTAAGACCTCTTTTAGGTCATTTAACGCAGCTTCGATGTTGCTTCTATCTTCAGCTGGGACTTTCTCGCCAAGCTCGTTCATGCTCTTTTCAGTTTGATGAACTAGTGCGTCAGCTTGGTTTCTAGCCTCAACTGCGTCTTTGCGCTTTTTGTCTTCTTCTTTATGAAGCTCAGCATCTTTTACCATGTTGTTTATCTCTTCTTCGCTTAAGCCGCTTGATCCAGAGATAGTGATGTTTTGGGCTTTGCCAGTTGCTTTATCTTTTGCTGAAACGGTTAAAATTCCGTTTGCGTCAATGTCAAACTCAACTTCGATTTGAGGAACACCTCTTGGAGCTGCTGGGATGCCTTCAAGGTTGAAATTTCCAAGTGATTTATTATCTCTTGCAAACTCACGCTCTCCTTGTAGAACCATGATAGTAACGGCACTTTGATTATCTTCAGCAGTTGAGAAGACTTGACTTTTCTTAGTTGGTATAGTTGTGCCTTTTTCGATGATCTTTGTCATTACGCCGCCAAGTGTCTCGATACCAAGACTAAGCGGAGTTACGTCAAGAAGTAGCACATCTTTTACATCGCCTTTTATGACCGCACCTTGGATAGCAGCACCGATAGCTACGACTTCATCTGGATTAACGCTCTTATTTAGCTCTTTACCAAATGCTTTTTTGACCTCTTCTTGAACTAGTGGTACACGAGTTGAACCACCGACCATTACGACCTCTTTGATGTCACTTTTATTTAAACCAGCGTCTTTTGTTACCTCGTTTATCTTAGTGATAGTCTCGCCTACAAGTGAGTCGATCATACCCTCAAATTTAGCACGAGTTAGCTTTTTGACAAGGTGTTTTGGGCCAGTCGCATCAGCTGTAATAAATGGTAAATTTATCTCAGTCTCTTGAGCTGAGCTTAGCTCTTTTTTAGCATTTTCAGCAGCTTCTTTTAAGCGTTGAAGTGCCATGATATCGCCTTTTAGATCAATACCATTTTCGTTTTTAAACTCACTTACTAGCCAGTCAATTATCTTGTTATCAAAGTCATCACCGCCTAAGAATGCGTTACCGCCAGTTGCCAAAACTTCAACGATATTATCACCAGTCTCTAGCACTGTAACGTCAAATGTACCACCACCTAGGTCGTAAACTAAAATTTTCTCAGCCTCTTTTTTATCAAGACCATAAGCAAGTGCTGCAGCTGTTGGCTCGTTGATGATGCGAAGTACGTTTAGTCCTGCGATCGTTCCAGCCTCTTTTGTAGCTTTTCTTTGGCTATCGTTAAAGTAAGCTGGCACAGTAATAACCGCATCTGTTACCTTCTCTCCAAGGTATGCTTCAGCGTCTTCTTTTAGTTTGATAAGAATTTTTGCTGAAATTTCTTGCGGAGTATAAACCTTACCAGCGATCTCAACTGCGCAAGCACCATTTCTATCTACGACGTGATATGGCAAGCGGCTTTTTGCCTCTTCAGCATTTTTTTCATTGCTCATCAAACCCATGATACGTTTGATAGAATATATCGTTTTTTCAGGGTTTGTAACTGCTTGACGTTTTGCAACGTCACCTACTAGAATTTCACCCTTGTCTGTGAAAGCAACAACTGATGGAGTTGTGTTTTTACCCTCTTTGTTTGGGATAACTTTGCTCTCGCCACGCTCAAAAACGCTCACACAAGAGTTTGTTGTACCTAAGTCTATACCTATAACTTTTGACATATTTTTCCTTTTTATTAGATTTTATTTTTATAAATTTAGTTTGCCACGCTGACCATAGCTGGGCGCAAAACCCTACCATTTATCATATAGCCTTTTTGCAAAGCTTGTACGATTTGACCACTCTGCTTCTCTTCGCTATCGACCCTTAAAACGGCATTGTGCACGCTTGGATCAAACTCAGTATCAGTTGGTATCTCGCTTACGCCATGCTTTTCAAAACATTTTTTAAACTGATTTATAGTTATCAAAATACCCTCTTTAATCTTTTTAGCAAATTCATCATCCTCTGGATCAAAATTCGCAGCGATCTCAAGAGCATCTATGACTGGTAGCAAGTCCCTAGCAAATTTCTCATTTGCATAGTTTGCAACGTCTGCTTTCTCTTTTTCATAACGCTTTTTGATATTTTCAAACTCAGCATTTGCTCTATAATATTTATCAGTTATTTCTCCGAGCTCTTTTTCAAGTTTTTCAACCTTTGAAATATCGCCAAGTGCGTCCAAATTTACGCTATCACTAGCTAGTTCTTGCACAGACTCAACCTCAGGTAGGTTTTGCTCTTTTACCTCTTCGCTCACGCAGCCTCCTTTATTAGATTTATAAATTTCACATAGTCAGTATAAATACTGCCAGCACAGATCATCTGTGCCTCATTGCCAAGATAGTTTGTACTAAATTTGAGCCCCATAAAATTTTCATCAAACATAGGAGAAAATGTAAGTTTTTCATCCATTTGCAGACTAAAACTTGGGTCAAAAACCATCTTAAAACGTCTATCCTTAAACATATCAAAGGCTAAAATTTCATTTTCTTGGAAGTAAATTTTAGTCCTTTTAAGCTCTCTTATTTTACTTTTTAGTTCGCTTAAGCCAACTTGAGAACAGATAAGCTCAAGCTTGTTTAAACTAACTCCAGCAAGATTACTTAAAAATTTATACATCCTAGCATCAAATTTAATAACGATCTCATCTTCACCAAAATTTAAGATCATATACCTATTATTTAAATTTAAAATTTCTAGCAATTCATTATCGATTGTGCCAAAAATCATACAATAAAGCTCAAATTCATCACATAGTTTTTTCAGCCCTTCGGCGTCATTTATCTCTAAATTTATATCACTTATAGCAAAAATTTCACTCCAATATCTTCTCATCGCAGCAATTGTCGGAATTCTACCGCCACTAATGTGAAGCTTTGTGATCTCACCTTCATCTGAAAGCTTTTTAAAATAAACGCGTATCGTAGAAGCCGGAATAGCCGCGCTCATACGAGAGCCAAGCTCATTTGAACCAATAGGCATATTGTCCTGCAAATAAGCCTCGATGATAGAATTTAGTATCAAATCACGTTTATTTGTTTTACTCACTTTTAGCACTCTTTCTTTTTAATTGCTAAGCGGATTATACAACTTTAGTTTATTAATGTCAAGTATTTAAGTTAAAATAATTTATTTATATATCTTTAGTCTATATAACTAAGCTTATCTAATATCAATTATATAAGCTTTCTCAAAAATTAAATTATAAAAAACAATTAAACAAGCTTAAAAAATTTATATTACCTCTAAGTTCTAATATTTTTATACGTTTTTACGTACTAATATAATATTTTATAGTATAATATATAATATATTTTAATTTATTTATACGTATTTCTATTATTTATATATTGTTTTATGTATATTTAATAAAATAACCCGTATAATACTTTAATGATTGAAACAAGTGATATATTTAATTTGCTTCACAATGCAGTTGAGGCAAAAAATATCGGTAAGAAAATTTCACAAGCAAAAATGGCAGAAGAGCTTGGTGTACCAATGAGAACATATCAAGATTGGAGGCTTGGCAACTCAAAGCCACAAGCTGTTGCTGCAGCTTGTAAGCTACTATGTGAGCTTGACGATGATGAAATATTATTTGTTATCAATAAGATGAGAAAGTTGTTAGGAAAATAGATGGAAAATTTGACACAAAAAGAGAGAATAGACCTTGAGAGCGTGTTTGCAGCTATCTGCACTAAGAAAGAGCCTAAATTTTTAGGTTTCTATAAAGACTTTTACTCGAGTGCGATTTTAAAATTTTACGTAGTTAAAGACAGAATTAAAAAAATAAAAATCAAGAAAAATTAGTTTTATATTATTTGAGCAGAAAAATATTTTTTGCTGCATTTAAAGATTAATAATTTAGATGAATTCTCCTTAAATATTGACTTTATTTAAAGAGAATTTGCCGAATTATTTTTTACCAAATTTAGCTAGCGCTCTTTGGTAGTCATCTTCGCTATCGATGCCGATACTTTGGCTCTCAACCTCTAGCATTGCTATCTTTTTACCATTTTCTAGGGCGCGTAGCTGCTCGAGCTTTTCGGTATTTTCAAGGCTTGAAGACATAAGAGCACAAAACTCTTTTAAGCTTTTTACGCTGTATCCGTAAATGCCAAGGTGAGCCTTATAACTTTTACACTCGCTTCTGTTAAATGGTATCCTAGATCTTGAAAAGTAAAGTGCATATCCCTCAAAATCAGTCACCACTTTAACTAAATTTTTATCATCCGCAAACTCATCGTCTATCTTTTTATAGCAAGAAAACATAAAGGCTTTTTCTTTATTCTGCTCGCAAAATGCCCTAAATTTAGCGATATTTTCAGGCTCGATAAATGGCTCATCAGCCTGAACATTTATGATGATCTCGCTCTCATTTAGCCCTAAAATTTGCGCTGCTTCGTTTATCCTGTCAGTGCCACTTTGATGATCTTTGCTAGTTAGCACAGCTTTTATGCCGTAAGCCTTGGCGATATCAAGCACGTTTGGCTCGTCCACAGCAACCGCCACATCGTCCACGTCACTTACTATAAGAGCAGTCGCCACAAACATCGGCACGCCATTTATCTCTTTTAAAATTTTATTACTAAACCTTGTTGAGGCAAGGCGGGCTGGGATGATTATCATCGCTCGATCCATTCTAGGACGCACTTTTCGATCTCGTCCTCTTTTATGATATTTTTGTGTAAAATTTTCGCGCTAAATAGCGAGTTTATCGAGCTTGGCACGCTATCGTTTAAGATTTTAGCGGTCTTTGCGAGCGCATCTTTTTCATCTTTTGTATCTTTGATCTGGCACGCTTTGATCATGCTTGGCGTAAATTTCACCCAGTGCGCGGTCGATGTGATGACGTTTATGCGGCTAGCATCTACCATTTTAAAGCAAGTAGCCGTATGTGGATCGATCGCGTAGCCGCCTTTTGCGAGCTTTGCGATGTATGCCTCGCACTCTTTGTCGTCGCACCAGCTAGCCTCAAAGTCCTCTTTTAGCGCTTCAAGCTCCTGCTTGCTAAGTTTATAAGATTTATCTTTAGCTAGGCTTTGCATGAGTTCATTGGTTCTAACGCTACCAAATTTATCAAATAGCAAGCGCTCGACATTTGAGCTGATCAAAATGTCCATCGCCGGACTTATCGTCTTAACTAGTTTTTTGTCCCTGAGGTCGTAAACGCCGGTAGTAAAAAACTGTGTCAAGATATTGTTTGCGTTTGAAGCGATCTTGATCTTACCGATCTTTGCGCCCATTTTTTTAGCGTAATACGCCCCAAGTGCGTTACCAAAATTTCCACTTGGCACGATGATATCAAAGCTCTCGTTTGCCTTAAGCGCCTTTTGTTTTAGCAAATTTGCATAGGCGTAGGCGTGGTAGATGATCTGAAAGAGAATTCTGCCAAAATTTACCGAGTTTGCCGCGCTTAGTTTAAGGCGCTTTTTCTTCAGCTCAGCCTTAAATTTATCATTTGCAAGTAGCGTTTTTAGCGCCCTTTGAGCGTCGTCAAAGTCGCCTTTTATGCCAAAAACCTTTAAATTTTCACCCTGCATAGTCTGCATCTGAAGCTTTTGCACCTCGCTCGTGCCGCCGTCTGGATAGAGGCAAACGACCTTGATATTTTCATCGTTTGCAAAGGTTTGAAGTGTCGCAGGGCCCGTGTCACCGCTAGTTGCGCACATAATAAGATATCTTTCGCCTCTCTCTTTTGCTAGCTGGCTAAGCAGCGAGCCAAAGGGCTGAAGCGCCATATCCTTAAATGCCCTAGTTGGGCCGTGATATAGCTCATTTACGTATAAATTTTTATCTATTTTTTTAAAAATGACTGGGTGCTTTGGATCGTCAAAACTCGCGTATCTCTTAACCGCCTTTTTGAAAAAAGCCTCTGGCACATCAAATTTAAATAGCGAGATAATGCAAAGTGCTAGCTTCTCGTAGCTTAATTGTGAGAACTCTTGCCACTTTGATCTTGTTATTTTTGGAAGCTTTTTTGGCGCATAAAGTCCGCCGTGAGCGGAGCTTGGGCTAAGCATGGCTGTGCTTAAATTTACATTTTTTATCTTTTCATCTTTCACGCTTCTTGTTGGTGTTAGTCTCATTTTTTGCCTTTTTTGGTTGATTTTTTTATCCAATCTTCATATTTTTCAAATACCTCTTTTGGCCTAAGTGCCAAAATTTCTGGGATTTCGTAGCTGTGGTGCTTTCTTATAAATTTAGCTACTTTTTTAAATTTAACGTCCGTTTTTATGAGTAAAATTTGCTCTTTTCCATCGCAAAGCTTCTCTTGCCAAAGATAAATGCTTTTTGCGCTAAAGCTACTCACACAAGCTGCAAAGCCCTTTTTAAAGAGCATTTTACTTAGTTTTTTTGCCTCTTTTTTCTTTGCGACTGAGGTGATTAAAATTCTCATTTTGATCTAAATTTTCCTTTAAGAAAGTGGTTCATTATAACAAACTGGGCTTAAATTTGCTTCGCCAAAACCTTTTTAAACTCCTCGCTTAACGTAACTTCAAGCGTAATAAGCGATACTGGCAAACCAAAATCTTTTGCCTTTACATAGTCCTTTTGCGTCATCAAAAGCGAGGTGGCACCGTAACTTTGCAAAATTTCACTCAGCTCATCTTTTGAAAAATCATAATGATCAGGAAAAAAGACACGAGCTACACACTCATCAAAAAATGGCTTAAGACGCTCTGGGTTTGCTATGGCAGTAACTAGAACCATTTTTTCGCTTTTATTTAAAATTTCACTCTTTCTAAAATGAGTTTGCCCTTCAATCGCTATAAAATCAGCAAATTTATAAAAGCCAAACGGATATCTATAAGCCCCGCTTGGTAAGCAAAATTTTAGCCTTGGCTCTGGGTTTGGGCGTACTAGAATGTCAAATTTGGCTATGTCGAATTTAGAAAATCCGTCATCCAGTAAGATATACTTTGCACCATGCTTTTTAGCGTAGTTTATAGCTATTTTCCTATCTTCGCTTACTATTACATTTGCGTTTTTAAGGCTTGTAGCATATATCATCGCCTCATCGCCGCTCACTGCTACGTCAAGCAAAATTTCGCCATTTCGCGCGACAACTTGCATGCCTTTGCTTTTTCTTTTATAGCCTCTAAGAATGATAAAAGCGCCCTCGTAATTTTTAGCAATTGCCACGCAAAGTGGAGTCTTCCCGCTTCCTCCAAGGGTCAAATTTCCAACGCTAATTATTTTTATGCCAAAGTCTATTTTTTTAGCAGTAAATTTCTTAAAAATAACAATAAGAAAATAGATAAAGCTTAGTGGCAAAAGTAAAAATGCTAGTAAAATTTGAAAGAAATTTGGGCGAAAAAAATATTCATTCGCCCAAGCATGCAAGAAAATATTTAATTTCTTAAACACGAGTTTTAGAAATTTCTTTTACTTTGTTGCAGACGTATTGCACCTCTTCGTCACTCAAACTATGATAAATAGGCAGTGACAACACTTGCTGATAATTTTTTAAAGCATTTGGAAAATCATTTACTTTAAGCGAGTATTTGTTTTTGTAATAGCTTAGTAAATGTATCGGTATGTAGTGCAATGATGTGTGAATGCCATG